>JAHECJ010000077.1 GCA_024641805.1 Desulfococcus sp. | reverse complement strand
TGAAATGTGCAAGCCCTGCGCCAGCAATTACGATGCCGATGCCGATTCGAGTGATCTTTTTGAGTGTTGACAATTTCATTGCTCACCTGACTTTGTGGAGCAGCTTGGTTCCGCCTAACAATTATTAGGACGCAAAATCGCGTCATATGACTTTAAAGCAAGCGTCAGCAATTGAATAATATTTCAGTTACTTATCATCAATTGGGACACTTCGGTCCCGGTGTAAACACGCCAATTACTATTGGGGGCAGCCCTTGCTCTTTTAATATTCATTCAAGGGTCAAGAGCAGACATAATAATTCAAATTATCAATGCGTTAACATTTTATTCATATTATGGCAACCCAATAACCTTTCGAAAAGTCAAAAAAGATGAAAACAATTTAAAAAGATGGACTAATAGATTAACCGAAAGGCAAAAAGTCGTGGATCATTGTGATGCATAAATCCATCATTAAGATTTGAATCACCGGAATTGAAGCTTGATGATTGCTTTTTTTTCTGCAATACTTTCTGCCAGTTAAGGGGGCAGGTGCCAGGCTTCGGGTTTCAGGGGACGGGAAGCAATAAGATCAGATGCTTCTGTCTCTGGGAAATGGCATGCATTTCGCCTGATTTCCAAAACAAATCCTGATCCGGCTGTCAGCGGCCGGCCGCAAATCCAGTTTCATGAATGAGAAAATTGCCCTGTATTAAATTGATCAGAACATTTCTGATACGATGAAACGATAAAAAGGGAGATCTCAATGAACCATCCGGATACATTTTCCACCCGTTCATCCATGACTATCGACAATCAGGACTATTCCTTTTTCAGCCTGCCCAGACTGTTTGAGAAATTAAATATCGATGCCGCCAAACTGCCCGTCAGCATCAAAATCCTGCTGGAAAACATGCTGCGCCACGAAGATGGCCGGCGGGTCCAGAAAATGCACATTGAGGCATTGGGCGGCTGGCGTCCGGATCTTGAGAGCCGTCAGGAAGTCCCGTTTATGCCGGCCCGGGTGCTGATGCAGGATTTTACGGGCGTGCCGGCAGTGGTCGATCTGGCGGCCATGAGGGATGCGGTGGCCAGGCTGGGGGCGGACCCTGAGTTGATCAATCCGCAGATTCCCGTGCATCTGGTGATTGACCATTCTGTCCAGATTGACCGGTTCGGCTGCACAAAGGCGTTGGCCGTGAATGCGGAAAAAGAATTCGACCGAAACCGGGAACGGTATACGTTTTTAAAATGGGGGCAGAAAAGTTTTGAAAATTTTAGCGTGGTTCCACCGGCCACGGGCATCTGCCACCAGGTGAACCTTGAATATTTAGCGGGCGTGGTGATGAACGACACGCAAAACGGTGAAAACCTGTTGTACCCGGACACGCTGGTGGGGCTGGATTCCCATACCACCATGATCAACGGGGTCGGCGTGTTCGGATGGGGGGTCGGCGGAATCGAGGCCGAAGCCGTCATGCTGGGGCAGCCTTATTACATGCTCATTCCCCAGGTGGTCGGCTTTGAACTGACCGGGAAAATGCCCGAAGGCGCGACCGCCACCGACCTGGTGCTGATCATTACTCAGATGATGCGGGAAAAGGGCGTGGTCGGAAAGTTTGTCGAATTTTTCGGTGAGGGGCTGAGCCGGCTGACATTGCCGGACCGGGCCACGATTGCCAACATGACCCCGGAATTCGGCGCCACCATGAGCCTTTTTCCGGTGGATGACGAAGCCCTCAATTATCTGAAGTTTACCGGCCGGTCGGAATCCCAAGCCCGCCTGATAAAGGAATATCTGACCGCCCAGGGCCTGTTCCGGACGAAGGAAATGCCGGCTCCGGAATTTACCGATACACTGCACCTGGATTTGAAAGACGTTGAGCCGGCCCTGGCCGGTCCCCGGCGGCCCCAGGACCGGATCCCCCTGAATCGGATAAAGAAATCATTTATCGGAGACATGGCAAATATTTACAGTAAAGGCGACAGCACCGCTGTCCGGGATGCGGAATGGGAAGGCGAGGGCGGGGCCATGGTAGATCCGGATAAGCTGAATCAGCAGGTGGTGTTCCGGAAACCCGCCGATGAAGACGGCATTTCAGTAAAACGGCCGTATCTCAGTTTTTACCTGGATCACGGATCGGTAGTGATTGCCGCGATTACCAGCTGTACCAACACATCCAATCCGTCGGTGCTTCTGGGGGCCGGCCTGATGGCCAAAAAAGCAGTGGAGTTCGGACTCCAGATCCGACCGTGGGTCAAGACCAGCCTGGCGCCGGGTTCCAAGGTCGTCACTGATTACCTGGAAGCCGCGGGTCTGATGACCTACCTCAAGGCATTGCGATTTCACCTGGTCGCCTATGGTTGCACCACCTGCATCGGCAACAGCGGCCCGCTGCAGTCCGACGTCGCCCAGGTGGTCCAGAAAACCGACCTGGTGGTGGCGTCCGTGCTAAGCGGCAACCGGAATTTTGAGGGGCGCATCAATCCATTGACGCGAGCCAATTACCTGGCATCCCCGATGCTGGTGATTGCGTTTGCCCTGGCCGGAACGGTCAATATTGATATGGAAAAAGAACCCCTGGGTCATAACCCGAATAATGAACCGATATTTTTAAAAGACATATGGCCGACCCCTGAAGAGATCCGGGAGGCCATGACGCATCTTTCGCCGGACATGTTTTCCACGCAATACGCCAATGTGTATGAAGGAGACGAAAACTGGCAGGCGCTGCCCCTGACCGAAAGCATGATTTATCCGTGGGACAGCGCGTCCACCTATATCAAGGAGCCGCCTTTTTTCCGGACAATGACCCTTGAGACGCCGGAGCAGCAACAGATTCAAGGCGCCCGGGTGCTGGCTTTACTGTCGGATTCCATTACCACCGACCATATTTCACCGGCCGGCGCAATTCCGGAAGACAGTCCCACCGCCCTTTACCTGACCGGCCAGGGGGTGGCGAAAGATGATTTTAATTCCTATGGGTCCCGCCGTGGAAATCATGAGGTGATGATGCGGGGAACCTTCGGCAATGTAAGGCTGCGAAACCAGCTGGCGCAGGGCACTGAAGGGGGGTGGACAAAGCATCTGCTCTCCGGTGAAATCATGTCCATTTATGATGCGGCCATGGCCTACCAACAGGAGAATATTCCCCTGCTGGTGATTGCCGGAAAAGAATACGGCACCGGCAGCTCCCGGGACTGGGCCGCCAAAGGGACCCTTCTGCTGGGCGTCCGCGCGGTGATAGCCGAAAGTTTCGAACGGATCCATCGCAGCAACCTGGTGGCCATGGGCGTTCTTCCCTTGCAGTTTTTAGACGGCCAGAATGCGGGAATGCTGGGATTGACCGGGGAGGAAGTCTTTGAAATAGTGGATCTGGATGAAGAAATTATCCCCGGAAGTGAAGTCACAGTCAAGGCCGCGATGAATGGCGGGGATATTAAGGAATTTAAAACCATTCTGCGGCTGGACTCGGTGGTGGAGGTGGAGTATTACCGTCACGGCGGGATATTGCCATACGTAATCAGACAAATTATTTAAAAGGATCGTATGAACGTTTTTTTGAAAAATAAAAAAGAAATTGCCGACGATACCATCCTTTTTGGTTTTGAGGTGCCGGATGCGGCAATGTCCTATAAACCCGGACAATACGCCTCACTGAAACTGGCCTTGAAATACCCGGATGAAAAAGGTCCGGAGCGGTTTTTTTCCATCGTCAATCCGCCTGATAATAAACCAGGCGGAAGGGGCAGAAGAATTGAAATCGCCACCCGGATATCCGGTACCGGATACAAACAGACTATGGCCGCTATGCAGGATGGGGATCCGGCGGAGATCACCCGAATCGGCGGAGAATTTATCCTGCCTAAAGACCCGGATCAAGCGGTCGTGATGGTGGCCGGCGGCGTGGGCATCACGCCGTTTAAGTGCATGCTTGATCATCTTGTCTCAAAAGATGAAAAGCGCCGCTTGATCCTGCTGTATTCAAACAAGAACAAAGCCAATACCGCGTTTTATGATGAACTCTCGCAAATGGAACCGGCGGGATATGTTTCAAAGGTTTATTTTGTCATGACCCGGGATGACACCTGGCCCGGGCCAAAGGGCCGGATGAACGCGGGGTTTATCGCAGACAACATCTCCGGATATCAAAAAAAGCATTTTATGGTGGCCGGGCCGCCCAGTTTCGTGGGCGGGATCAGCCAGGCGCTGGAGGAACTGGGGATCAGCGACGTTAAGCTGGAGAAGTTCTTCGGCTATTAAAAAGCCTCAATAATTTTCCGCAGTTCGTCGCCGTCGATGGTTTCCTTTTCCAGGAGCAGGTCGGCGCACTTTTTTAGCAGGTCCTTCTTCCCTGAAAGAATATCAACAACCGTTTCATACTGTTTTGATATAATATCGCGAATTTCCGCATCGATCATTTCGGCGGTGAATTCACTGTAATCCGCAGTGCCGGTCATGCCCGGAATATTTAAAAACGGGGAGTGTTTCTCGGGTGACAGATACACCTGGCCGGCCTTCTCGCTCATGCCGTATTCCTTTACCATGCTTTTGGCGATATCGGTGGCCTTGGCCAGATCATTGTGCGCACCGGTGGAAATATCCTCAAATATAATGGCTTCCGCGGCACGGCCCCCCAGCAGGGTGGCGATGCGGTTCAGCAGTTCGGTTTTTTTCATCAGAAACCGGTCTTCCGTGGGAACCTGCATGGTATATCCGAGGGCGGCAATCCCTCTCGGAATGATGGTTATTTTCCGGACCGGATCACTGCCGGGGAGGAAAAATGACGCCAGCGCGTGTCCCATTTCGTGATAGGCCACGATTTCCCTTTCCTTGGGATTGATCAGGCGGTTTTTTTTCTCAAGGCCGGCCACCACGCGTTCCACGGCTTCTTCAAACTCCGCCATGAAAACTTTTTCCTTGTTCCTTCGAACAGCCAGCAATGCCGCCTCATTTACCAGGTTGGCCAGATCCGCGCCCACCATGCCCGGGGTCATGGATGCCACCTTTTCCACATCCACGCTGCTGTCGTACTGGACTTTTTTCAGGTGCACCTTTAAAATAGCTTCCCGGCCTGTTTTGTCCGGCCGGTCCACAAGTATCTGGCGGTCAAACCGTCCGGGCCGGAGCAATGCCGGATCCAGAATTTCCGGCCGGTTGGTGGCCGCCATCAGGATGACGCCGATTTGGGGATCAAATCCGTCCATTTCCACCAGCAGCTGGTTGAGGGTCTGTTCCCGCTCATCATGGCCGCCCATATTGCCGAATCCCCTGGCTTTGCCCAGCGCATCCAGTTCATCGATGAAAATAATGCAGGGCGCTTTCTGCTTGGCCTGATCAAACAGGTCCCGGACCCGGGCCGCACCGAGCCCCACAAACATCTCCACAAATTCCGATCCGCTGAGAGAAAAAAACGGCACGCCGCTTTCTCCGGCGGCGGCCTTGGCCAGCATAGTCTTGCCGGTGCCGGGAGGGCCAACCAGCAGAATTCCCCGGGGGATCATCCCCCCGATTTTCGTAAACTTAAACGGGTTTTTAAGATACTCGATTACCTCCATCATTTCGGTTTTGGATTCATCCACCCCGGCCACATCATCGAAGGTGACATTCAGATCCTCATGCATGTAAATCTTTGCCTTGTTTTTACCCAGGCTCATGAATCCCGGCTGCTGCCCCATCATGCGGCGCATGATAAAAAGCCAGACGCCCACAAAAACAAAAATCGGCACCACCCAGGACAGCAGGTCCCTGAAAAAGGTGGATTCAATTTCCCCTTTGAACGTGATGTTGTTTTGGGCCAGCAATTGCGAAATTTCCGGATCCACCCGGACCGTTCGAAATTGTTTGCCTTTTCCCGGCCCGTCTGGCCCGCCTTTTTCGGCAATCATTCTGCCCTGAATCTGATTTTGGGAGATCGCCACTTCCGCTATTTTGCCTTCATGGACCAGATCCAGGAATTTGCTGTACGGGATGGTTTCAATGGAAAAAAAGTGAAACAGAATGTTCTGAATAATTAAAACAGCCCAGACGCCTAAAAGAACATACCATAACGAAAATTGATGGTGTTTTTCCATAACAGTCCTCGCTGATCGTCGCATTATGGCTGATAAACCAGGAAACGGTTAAACTGCCTGTTAAAAAGAGTTGATTTTTTCTACCACCGCATTACCCATTTCCCGGGTGCCGACCGGCGCATGCGGAGAATCAGCCTTTTTCAAATCTGCGGTGACATGTTTCCCTTCACGGATCACGGCGGCGATGGATCGCTCCAGTCGTTCCGCGGCGTCGGATAGTCCCATGTATTTGAACATCAAAACGGTAGACAGAAGGATACCGGAGGGGTTGACCTTGTTCTGGCCGGCAATGTCCGGAGCACTGCCGTGGGTGGCTTCAAATACCGCATAATCATACCCCACATTGGCACCTGGCGCAACCCCCAGGCCGCCGATAATGCCGGCCGCCAGATCGGATATGATATCTCCGTAGAGGTTGGGCAGCACCAGCACATCATATTTTTCCGGGTATTGGACGAGCTGCATGCACATGTTGTCCACCAGCTTATGTTCGTAGATAAAGTCCGGGTATCTCCGGCTGACCGCTTCCGCCGCGCGCATGAACAGACCGTCGCTGTATTTCATGATATTGGCCTTATCAATGGCGGTCACTTTTTTGCGACCGTGTTTTTTGGCGTATTCAAATGCAAAGGTGACGATTCTTTCGGATCCGGAAATGGAAATGGGCTTGATGCTGATGCCGGTGTCACATCCCAGCTCGATGCCTTTCTGCTCTTTTAAGAATTTTAAAAACGGTGCTTCTTCGCCGCAGCTGTCCATGAATTCGATGCCGGCATACAGGTCTTCCGTATTTTCCCGGACGATGATCAGATCTATGGATTCAGGGTCTGTAATGCGGCTTTTAACGCCATCATAATACTTGCAGGGTCTGACACAGGCATAGAGATCAAGATCCTGCCGCAGCCTCACATTAACACTCCGGAATCCTTTGCCCACCGGGGTTTCAACCGGGCCTTTTAAGGCGATTTTATTTTTTTTGATGGAATCCAGCACCCGGTCGGGAAGGGGGGTGCTTTCCTTTTCAATCACCGCGGCCCCGGCATGCTGGATGTCCCACTCAATGTCCACATCCAGGGCGGCCACGCATTGTTGAACCACGTCGGCAATTTCCGGCCCGACGCCGTCACCGGGAATCAGTGTGATGGTCTGGCTCATAGTAAACAGCTCCTGTTTTATGTTAGCGTTTGTCCATGGGAATAAATTCACACTCTGCCGGGCCGCAGTATTCACCGATATACTCGGAAGACGGCCGGTAAAGTACCGGTTTGGCATCCGCACCCCCGAACTGCTCTTCAATGATATGGGCTGTCCAACCGGCAATCCTTGAGACGGCAAATACCGGCGTGAACAGATCCGCGGGAATCCCCATATAATGGTACACGGACGCACTGTAAAAATCGACATTCGTATAAATATCAAGCCCTTTTTTTTCTTTAAAGGCCTTTTTCCCCTTTTCTTCCAGCGTGACGGACATGTCATACCATTTGGGGTTTCCGGAAAGCTCCCCCAGTTTCTTGGACATGGGGGCCAGAATCCATGCCCGGGGGTCGCCGGTTTTATATACCGCATGACCGAGTCCCATCAGTTTGCCCCCGGTTCCCAGAACGTTTTTGATATAACCGTCAATGGCATCAACGGAGTTTATTTCTTCAAGCATCTGCATGACACGGGTGTTGGCGCCGCCATGCAGTTCTCCGGAAAGGGAACCCACCGCCCCGGCAACAGCGGCATACATGTGCGCCCGGGTGGAAGCCACCTGACGGGCCGCAAAAGTGGAAGCGTTAAAAGAATGTTCTGCATGAAGGACCAGGCAGGTGTCAAAAAAACGTGTGGTGATTTCATCCGGCTTTTGACCGGTCATCATATACAAAAAATTTGCCGCATGACTTAAATCCGGATCCGGTGCCACGAGTTCCAGGCGATTCCGGATGCGATGCCAGGCCGCGACGATGGTGGCGATTTTGGCAATCAGACTTTCGGCAATGCGTCGGGCGTTTTCAATGGTCAGTTCCGCGGCTTGGGG
>JAHECJ010000076.1 GCA_024641805.1 Desulfococcus sp. | reverse complement strand
CCGAAGGATGAAAAATCAATATCCGTACTCAGCAGGGTTTTGGAGTCATGATCAAAAAAACAATAATGGTCCTCCATATGGCCGGGCACGCGAATCGCCTCCAGCCGTATGGTGCCGAAATCGAGGATATCGCCGTTCCCATAGCGCCCGTCCGGATCTCTCAAGGGTTCGATGTTCAGCATATTTTTCACAAATGCCGCCCACTTTTTCCCGTTTTCCTTTGTTCCGGTAAACCGCGTCCCCAGTTTAAACAGGTCATTGACATCCTCACCGGTTTCCTGCGGCAGCATGAGGTGGCGGTCCCGCAGCGCGCCGTAACCGGCGATATGGTCCGGGTGGGAATGACTGAAAATCACCCGGTCGATGCGTTTTTGCCGGTCGATGTCTTTCAGCTTTTGTTCGCCGATGCCGGTATCAATCAGGACCGTTTCCATTCCGGTGATTAAAAAGGCATTGCAGAACGGAAACCGCGCCTGATTGTCGCCTTCAATAACATAAAGATCTGTTGCGAGTTTAATCACATCATTTCGATCGAACAAATTCAATTTTTCTCCTGATTTTTAAACTGATGGTTCCATAAAAATTTTCATTTCACACCCCTTGCAATTTGTTTTGACAACAAATCGGCGGCCCTTTTCATCCCTCAGCACCAGCGGCTCCTGCAAATCCGGTGATTTTTGATCTTTCCGGCAAAATCCCAGTTCGAAAAGAATACAGTATTTGGAAATCATGACTGCTTTTCCCTGAATATCAAGCCCGGACTCCGGGGCCGGCTCAATTGCTTCGACCCCGTGCCGGCGGTAAAACTCCGCCGCTTTCCGGTTCAGCACATTGCCCCGATAGGACAGCTTTTTTTCAGGATAAGGAACGTCATTTTTTTGAATTGCCGCCGTTTTTCCCGGCCGGTTTTGTTCGCGTACGGCAACCAGCTGACCAATAACACTTCTGCGCATCTCGTTTAACTCCCGGGAGGGAATAAAATAAACAGCCGCGGTTTCGATTCTCACGTCCGAACAGACAAAATCCGTAGCCCCAAGTTTCTTCAACTGTTTTTCAATGGTGGCTGCGGCCATTTCCTTTTTATCCGCCGGGATTTTTTCAATTTCAAGGGTATATTGTGCTTCATTCCCGTCTTCATCCCCGGCCCAAAGAATCAGGCCGGTATCTGTGTCAAAAAGCGTCAGACGGATGTCAATTTTTCGCTCCGCACGGTTTCTTTCGAGTTGTTTTAAAAAGAGATGGTCATGATTGCGGTAAATGACACGGCCGACAGCAATCTCCTCCATTTTGTCCGGAAAAATACGGTTTTCCTCGACCCGGTTGATGGTTGTGCCGGTTAAACGATCCGAAGCGTCAAAAAAGCAGACGCCGTCCCCGGCACAAAAATCTTTGGCCCCCGGCTTGATTTCGAAATAATCTTTCCCGACCCGGCTGACTTTACCCATGTATGCGCCTAACGATTTCGGCGTTTTCAGGGATGCCATGTCCCCATGCCGCGATTTGATAAGGTAATCGGTAAAGCCCCTATTGAAAGTTCGGGACGGATCCGGGGTAAAATCGACCCGGCTGTTTCCGGAAGACGTTTTCTTAAAATCGCGGGCAGTTAAAACCGAATCCAGTTTTTGGCGGTAATAGCTGACCACATTGGTTATATAGGATTGATCTTTCAGCCTCCCTTCAATTTTAAACGACGAAATCCCGGCCTGAATCAGGGTATCCAGATACTCCGACAGGTTCAGATCTTTTAAAGAAAGAAGATGGGCGTCCGGCTTGATCACTTTGCCGCTGCCGTCTAAAAGGGCATACCGCTGCCGGCAGGGTTGGGCGCACGCTCCCCGATTTCCGCTCCGCCCGCCGATGGCGTGGCTTAAATAGCACTGCCCGCTGTAGCCGACGCATAATGCCCCGTGCACAAAGCATTCCAGTTCAATGGACGTATGCCGCCTGATATCCGCAATCTGTTCAATAGAAAGTTCCCTGGCCAGGATGGCTCGCTGGAATCCGACTCTTTCAAGAAACGCCACCCGCTCCGGCGCATGATTATGCATCTGTGTGCTGGCAATGAGCGGGATGTCCGGCAAATCCATTTCCAGCAGCCCGACATCCTGAATGATCAGGGCGTCAATCCCGGCAGCATGCAAGTCCTTAATCAATCGAACAGCCACCGGCAGTTCCGCATCGGTCAGAATCGTATTTAAAGTCACATACACCCGGGCCCAGTATTTATGGGCAACCTCACATAACCGCTCGATATCTTTAACACTGTTTCCGGCTTTTTCCCGGGCACCGAACCGGTCCGCCCCGATATAGACCGCATCCGCACCGCAACTGATCGCGGCAATGCCGGATGCGATATTGCCGGCCGGGGCCAGGAGTTCAATTTTTTGTGAATTCAACAAGGCTTACCTGTTTATCTGTTTAATCAGCCAACCCATGTTCTCCCCCAGCACTCTCATAGTTGCCATGGCTTCTTCGTCTTTTTCCACATCCCCTTTTTGCAATCCGAATCCCATATTCCAGTAGTTGGATCCCGGAATGATCATCTGGCCGATAAGGAAAAAATGGTTCATGGAATCAAACGCATGGACGCTCCCCCCGCGCCGGGCCACCACCACGGCCGCCCCGACTTTCCGCTTGAACATATCGCCGTTGGCCCGGGACACCAGCCCGGCACGGTCGATCAGTGCCTTCATTTCCGTAGTGATATCCGCAAAATACGTGGGCGATCCAAGCAGAATACCGTCGGATGCCAGCATTTTTTCGATACATTCATTGGCCACGTCTTTTTTCACCGCGCACCGCTGATCCTTATTTTCCATGCATTTGTAACAGGCGATACAGCCGTGAATCTTCTTTCCCGCCAGCTGGTACAATTCGGTTTCAATCCCCTGTTTGTTTAATTCCGCCAGCGCGACATTCAGCATAATCGCCGTATTGCTGTCTTTTCTGGCACTGCCGTTAAATGCGGTGACTTTCATGTTATTTCCTCCTGACACCAATTTTTTTATGGACCATATAAAGTAGCTACATGACTAAGATAAAAGCGCCATGTACAAGGCGTAACAGTTTTTCAGGCTCGAAATCATACAAGTAGTATCTTGAGCGCCTGAAAAATCGTTACAACGCAGTAGATGGGGTTTTTAGCAACGCCATCACTGTTTTCCGGCCAGACTCTTAATCCCCATGGTATTCAACAGCGCATTGATATCGGTTGTTTTGAGGTTCATCCCGCCTTCGGAAACCGGCAGCACCACGATCTTTTTGCCCTGCAGGGCCTCGGCGATCTTCAGCTTAACCAACGCCTCGCCGCCGGCACTGGCCATGGCGTTGTTCATCTCCATGATGCCCTTGGCTTCCGCAATCCCTTCCGCCGTGATGGCCTGGGCCAGAAGTTCCTGTTTTTCATAATAGGCATCCACCTGAATCTTGGCTTTCAGGTATTCCCCATCAACGTCCGCAACCAGCTTGTTCACTTCGCCCTTGGCTTCTTCAAGTTTGCGCTTATACTCTTCGGCAACGGCATGCTGGGCGGATTTATTCTTTTCCACTCTCTGGTCCGCCACCTTCTTGTCTTCAATCGCCTGCTGATAATTAGGGTTGAACCGGTAATCCTTGGTCAACACTTTTTCAATGATGATCCCCATGGGTTCAAACATTTTCTGAAGGACTTCCTTGGCTTTGACGGCCTGAGCTTCACGGTTTTCCGACACATAAAACCCTTCAGTTTTGAGTTCCCCGAAAATATCGCGGGGTTTGCTGCGGGCAATGGTCCGGACGATTTTATCCCGAAGTTCCTGATTGTTTCGGGCAACCTTCTGCAGGATCAGGTATGCCTTGGTCGGGTCGATCCGATATACGATGATCACATCCAGGCTGATATCATTTCCGTCAATGGTTTTAAGGAGCAGGTCGTCCTGGCCGCTTCGGTCCCCTTTGTTGATACTTTTTGTAAACTCCAGGTTCTGAAGCTTAATGTCAAAGGTATTCCAGTCATTGATCAGCGGCAGAAAAATATACGTCGACCCCGGTTCATAAACTCTTTTCTCAACCCCCTTCTCCCCGAAAAGAGTCAGTTTCTTTGTCCGGACACCGACTTCTGTTTCCCCGGTGGAGTGGAATATGCAGCCGGAAACGGACAGAGAGAACATGATTACCGCGAGGATTTTAATAAACTGTCTCATTTGTCACCTCCATTGCGCATGTCAAAAAGGTTGAGCGCATTATCCAGATTCAGGGGGTTCACCCCTGATGGTCCGTCACTCGGCAGAACGATAATATCCATCCCCTTATACACTTCCGCCATTTTTAGTCCAACCATCCGCTCAGCCCCTTTTCCCTTCAGGGCCTCGTTTTTCAGACGCACCTTTTCCGCATCCGCCAGCTTGACCAGAAGGTCTGCTTCCGCGGTTTTCTTCCGATAATACAGATCCTTTTCCGCGTTCTTCCGGGTGACATATGCGTGGCCTTTTTCCATTTCCACGGATACGTTCACGATTCCTTCCTGCTCGATTTTTTTCAGCTTCGCTTCTTCAATCGCAGCACGCGCTTCCGCCTGGTTCTTGAAGACCAGCTGATCTTTGAGTTTCTTTTCTTCAATATTTTTCTGGATTTCTTCGCTGTATCTGAAATACCTCACCAGTACGTAATCGACGGAAATCCCTTTATCTTTTAATTCTTCATTCAAATTATCCCTTGCCGCATCCGCTTTTGCGGCCCGCATGGGGCTGTTGTAAAACTCTTCCGTGGTCAATTCGCCGAGAGTTTCCTTCAATGACGGTTCTGTTTTAGGAATAATGCCGTTGTCTTCAAAAAGATTTCCCGGTCCGATTTTTGTAAACACCTTGTAAGGATCCGCAATGTGATAAAGCACCGACACATCGACGTCGACAAAGAAACCGTCCGATGTCTGGATATGGGCCGCCTTTTCCTGGCGGGCATAACTCGATGCGGTTTGCGGGTAATTGGTCAGCTCCAGCACCTGCATATCTTTCGGCAGATAATGCATTTTTTCCGCCACCGGAATAATAAAATGGAGCCCGGTGCCGTAAATTTCTTTCTGAATACCCCGGTGAACTCCCAGTTTCACCTGTTTAATACCGTATTCATTGGGTTCCACATATTTTAAAAAAGAATTATAAATCAGCACTAAAACGGCCAGCACCCCGATGATCAGGCTCAGCCTTCCTGGAAAGCGAAACTTAACGCGGGGGATTTTAACCCTTTGATTTGTGCCAGCAGGCATTGAACCAAATTTAACTTCATTGTCTTCCATCGTCGAAACCTCCTGTTTCTGGTTGCACCATTTTAATCCTGATTTTCCGGGCTAAACGAAACACATCCATCGGGCGCAGATGGGTATCCGAAGCCACATTAAAAAAATCCATCCCCATCAAGAGCATGAATAAAAGCACGGGCACGGCAGCAAGGGTCAGCACAATCCCCGGATCCAGTGCCTGAAAAAGCATAAAGGTCAGATAAACCGCCGCACCGGCAAACACATATTTCATTTTGTCAATCCGAAATACCGGGTTCAGATGCGCGCCGAAAAACATAAAATACGCAAACATGGATGCCGTGGTCGCAAACGCCGCACCAAAAAATCCGGCAACCGGTATAAAAAACAAATTCAGCACCAGATTGATTCCGGCCACCGTGATAATCCTTTTTTGCAATACCCCCACCTGGCCGGCCGCTTCATACAGCGGTTCCTGAGACGCGACAGCTGAAAAAAAAAGCAGACCTGGAAAAATTTCAGCAAAAATATAAAACGGCACCATGCTCACGTGATGAATTTTAAATAAGGTCTCCAGTATACCAGAAAAGAATAATAGAATATAGAGGCCCAATACCGAATGCAGAAAAAAAAGGAAGGCCGTGGCTGTTTTCAATGGACTGGCAGCCGCCGGCAGCCTGTTTTGAGCTGCCAAGGCGCAGTACTGGCCGAGAAAAACCGGCTTGATGCTGATCGGTATCAGCAGAAAGATCCGGGCCAGGATAGATGCCTCCGCATACAGGCCCAGATCCTGAGACGTGACAAAAAAACCGAGGATGAGAAAATCCATGTAAAGAATCACGTCCAGCGCTTCGTCCGTCAAAAAAAAACCAACACTCTGCTCCAGGGTCGGACGAAGCGCGCGGGTTCCTTTAAACAGGGAACTGAATCCGGGCAGCCGGACCTTTTTACGGGCCTTTACCATCAGGCCGATTTCACTGAACAAATACCCCAGCATCAGGTACGACGGCAAAAAATTCCATTTCAGCAAAACAAACACGGCCCCAAGCAGATACAGGCGCTTCATTGATTTGAAAGTCGCCGCCGTGTCATATTCTCTGTTTCCCTGCAAAAAGGCAACCCGAAGGCGGTTAAAATTTCGAATCGGGATCGTGATGCCCATAATAATATACGCGGCCGCCCGTTCATCCACCCGTGTCAGGGTCATTCCGGATACTGCAAAAATGAAAAATACCGCTGTACAGACAAGGCTTGTGACCAGGATGGCCCGTGCAGCATCTTCGGTCACTTTTCCCCGTTTTTTTTTGTCCGGGGTCATCGCGACTTCACGCTCAAGGTGACTGGAAATACCGAATTCGGATAAAAACCCGGCCAGGACGAACAGGGAGAGGAGATACGAAAAAATCCCCAGTCCGGCCACGCCCAGGGATCTTTCCACCATAATCATCATCATCAGGTTGACACCCAGATCAAACGCGCCTTCCCCGATAAGTAACGTATAATTCCTGATTTTCTGAAAAACCGGATTTTTCATATAAAAAATTAGAATCTTTCTATCAGCTTATCAATCAGAAATGAACTTTCCCGAATCGCCTGTTCGCCAAAAGGTCCGAACCATTCGGCGACCTTTTTAAATTCCTTTTTAAACTCGTCTTTGTCGCCGGTTTCCAGCATTTCAAGGTTTTTACGGACGCTGTTGATATAGTCCTTCAGCAACGCACGCCGCTCCGGGGTGGCAAAAATAATTTCCGCATATAATGCCGAATCCTGGGCAAACAGCCGGCCGACCATTCCCAGCTCCAAACGGTATATGGGGCTTGAAAACTCCAGTGTTCTTGCCAGCGGGACTTTTTTGGATGCCAGAAACTGCCCGAACGCAAAGGTGGCGAAATGGCGAAGGGACTGGACAAATTCCATAATCTCGTCATGTTCATCCGCGTCAGACATGACGATGATGGCGCCCCATAGCGAGAACTGGTCGATCACCCATCGGCAGGCTTCATCATCCCGGCCCGGCGTGGCCACCACAATCTGTTTATCCAACGTCGATGTGGTCGGCCCGAACAGGGGATGAAGACCCAGCACCGGTCCCGGATGCGCTTTGAGCATGGCGTTTAAGGGCACTTTCTTGATACTGGTGACATCCGTGAGCACGGCATCCGGCGGCAGATAGGGAGCGATCCGTTCAATAATCTCCGGAGTCCGATCAATGGTCACAGAAATGATGCACAGGTCGATGCCGTCACAAAGCGCCGCAACATTCGGCCAGTCGCGGCTGCCCATGGAGCGGACCCGGTATCCGGCACCATTGAACCAGTCCACAAAATACCGCCCCATCTCACCGGTGCCGCCGACAATCAGGACGGTAGCGCCGGGCTTCACCCCTTTCCGGGCCATCTGGCCGGTCTGCTCAACCCGTGAACGGCGCATGACAGCCCGGTAAATCTCCTCGATATAGTCCGGGCACAACCCGGCTTCCCGGGCCTGCTGCCGGCGGGCGGATATCAGGTCTTCTTCTCTTGCCGGATGATACACCTGCAGATTATGGGCTTTTTTCAGGGCCACCACATGTTCCACCTGCTTCTGGCGCCGGGACAGCAAATCCACCACCTGCTGATCAATCGCATCAATCTCCCGGCGCAATTCCGCCAGTTCAGCCTGACATTCACGGGAAATCTCACTCATTTTTTATCCTTTTCAAAATTTTGTTCGCTATGGAATTTCAGATTTTTTTTGCATATTGAGCGGGTATAATATCTTTGAAACGGTTTTTTATCAATAACAATCAAGGTATGCGAATGACACGCACCAAATCTGTATCCTGAAACAGGACTGATGGACTTCCGA
>JAHECJ010000075.1 GCA_024641805.1 Desulfococcus sp. | reverse complement strand
CCCGCAACCCTTCGAGCAGGTTGAAAATAACTTCGGCCAGCCGGTTTTTTTCATTTTCATCTTTTGCAAGTTCCCATGGTGCCGTTGAAACGACGTATTTATTCATTCGGGAAATAAAATTCCATATGGCCTGAATGGCTTTGTGGCATTTGAAAGATTCCATTTCCAGGGTGAATTCCGCGATGGTCTGTTTTGCATCTTCATATAAATCGGCTTTGTCGCCGCTGCGGACCGCTGGATTGATTTCTGGAACGATTCCTTTAAAATATTTGTGGAACATTGCGAGCACCCGGGAAAAGAGATTACCCAGATCATTGGCGAGATCCGTGTTGATTCGTTCGACCAGGATGGCCTCAGAGAAATTGGAATCAAGGCCAAACACCATTTCCCTCATCAGGAAAAACCGGGTGGCATCGATGCCGTAAGTGGATTGCAGATATAGGGGATCCACCACATTGCCCAAGGATTTTGACATTTTGCTTTCACCAATATTCCAGTAGCCGTGCACGTAGAGGTGATGGTAGACTTCAATACCGGCGGCTTTCAGAATGATCGGCCAATAGATGCCGTGCGGTTTTAAGATATCCTTTGCCACGACATGATTGGCATGGGGCCAGAATTTTTTATATTTTTCGCCATCCGGAAAGCCCAGGCCGGAAATATAGTTGATCAGTGCGTCAAACCAGACATAAGTGACGTAGTTTTCATCAAAGGGCAGTGTGATTCCCCATTCCAGCCGGGATTTGGGGCGGGAGATGCAGAGGTCTTCGAGCGGTTCCCGCAGGAAGGCGAGGGTTTCGTTCCGGTATCTTTCCGGCTGGATAAAATCCGGATTCTCTTTGATGTGGTTGATCAGCCAGTCCTGATACCGGCTCATTTTGAAGAAATAATTGGACTCCTTGATAATTTCAGGGGCCGTGTCGTGGTCCGGGCATTTCCCGTTCACCAGCTCCCGGTCCGTATAGAACCGTTCGCAACCGAAACAGTAGAGCCCTTCATATTCGCTGAAATAAATATCGCCGGAATCGAAAATTTGCTGCAGTATTCGATTTACGACAGCAATGTGGGCTGGATCGGTCGTCCGGATGAAATGATTATTGTCGACATTGAAATCAGTGCACAGCTCCCTGAACAATCGGCTGATCTGATCTGCATATGACTTTGGGGTGATATGCTGCTTTTCGGCGGCTTTAACAATTTTATCGCCATGTTCATCGGTCCCGGTCAGAAAAAAGGTGTCTTTTCCCTGCATGGCCTGAAACCGTTTTGCAACATCAGCGGAAATGGTTGTATATAAGTGTCCCAGATGGGGCTTTGCGTTCACATAATAAATGGGTGTGGTGATATAAAAAGGGGATGTCATTGAATCGGTTATTCCTTCTGTTTATTCTGGGGGCTTTTTTTTTCATAGGTATCGTTTTCAAATGTCAGACAACACATCAGCCTTCCGCAGACACCGGATATTTTTGTCGGATTTAACGATAATCCTTGTTTTTTCGCCATCCGGATGGAGACCGGATCAAACTTTGTCATAAAGGCGGAACAGCAGAGCTCCCGGCCGCATCGGCCGACACCGCCGCACATTTTGGCCTGGTTGCGGATTCCTACCTGTCGCATTTCAATTTTGGTCCTGAATTCCTTGACCAGCAGTTTGACGAGTTTGCGAAAATCAACCCGGCCGTCGGCGGTGAAAAAGAAAGTGATTTTGCTCGCTTCAAAATTGCTCTCTGTTCGGAACAGATTCATTTCAAGGGAAAGCTCTTTTATGCACTGTCGGCAGAATTCGTATGCTTTGTTCTCGATCTCGGAATTTTTCATAATCTGGTTGAAATCATTTTCGGTTGCCGGACGAAATACTTTTTTCAGGGGATGGGAAGTTTCTCTGTTTTCGCGCGGAGCCGGCGGTGTCGCCACCACTCCGAAACCGAGGCCGTTTTCGGTTTCAACAATCACATGATCACCTGTTTTTAAAACAAAGGATCCGCAGCTGAAATCATAAATTTTACCGGCCGGCTTGAATCGAATGCCTACAACGTTATCCATATATTTCAATATCCTTTAGAGAGCGTGATTATCAGCGAATCCAATGTGAGCCGTAAATTCGAGTTGTATTTAATGTCACGCTCTGCTTTTTCAATCGCCTTTATTTTTAATGTCAATGAGTTGACATTTGTTTTTTTTGAAGCGGTTTTAATCTGTTCTGATAAATCTTTATTGATTATTTGATCCGGTGCGTATTGATAAACAACAATATCCCGAAACCAGTTCTTCATTATTCCGAATGCGGTAAACAGCCATTCTTTATTTTTTGACAATGCCTCTGAAAAGGCAAGGCTTAAATTAATCGGCCGTGCCGGCAGTGCTTCCATTTCATCAATAATCCAGTTCCGTTTTTCGATCCAGTTCGATTTTGTCATCGATTCGGCACACGTGATGCTGCCCCCGGCCATGGAGGCAATGATATAAGCCATTGCTGGTTCCAGTCCGTGAGTCTTCTCAATATATGTTTGTATCGAAGGGAGGGCGATTGGATTGAAACGGATCTGCTGGCATCTGGAAACGATTGTCGGTAATATGTTTGACGCCTGCAACGCCGTCAGGATAAAAACGGTATGTTCAGGAGGTTCCTCAAGTGTTTTTAAAAGCGTATTCCCGGCTTCCGGATTTAATTTTTCCGCATCCGTTATAATTGCAAAGCGTTTGGACGCTTCGTATGGTTTTAGCACCAGTTTACTGCATAATGCCCGTATCTGATCGACCTTGATCATCTCTCCGGACGGTCTGACCCAAATTATATCCGGGTGATTGCCGGAAATAATTTTTTTGCAGGAACGGCATCGCCCGCAGGGTTCAATCAAACGCGATTCAGGTTTTTCGGCCCGGGAATCCCCCTGCAGGTCAAAACAATTGCATGCCATGGCAAATGTCATGGCAGCAGTTTTTTTTCCAATTCCTTCTAAGCCTGTAAAAAGGAAGGCATGGGGAAGATTGCCACTGGAAAGGGCAGCGGTTAATAATCGGACTGGCCGTTTTTGATCAACCAGGGATGCAAAGCCGGGCACAAATCTTTCCGTATGTTCAAGCGATGTTTTTATTTGTTAACGCGTTCCCTGAGCTCTTTCCCGCATTTAAAAAATGGGAGCCTTTTAGGATTGATGAGAACTTTTTCGCCGGTTTTCGGATTTCTGCCCACATAGCTTTTGTAATTTTTTACAAAAAAGCTGCAAAGGCCTCTGATTTCAATCCTTTCCTGATCAATCAGAGCTTCCGACATCGAATCAAAGAATATTTGGACAATTTTTGCTGCTTCAGATTTCGAAATATCAGCTTCTTTCTTTAATGCTGAAATAAGTTCCAGTTTGTTCATATTGCCTCCTAAAATTATTCTCTTGGGATCAAATGTGTTAATAATATTTTTAATTAAATGCAAATTTATAAAAAGTCAAGTAGTTATGCAATATTTTTTTGACGGGTATTTTGGCCCGAAAATTCAGGCGCCGATCTGCGCTTTTTCAAAATACTTTGATAATGAGTGACAAGGCATATGTTTACAGGCCGCTTCCAATTTCTGCAAGACCTTTCAGAGTGACCATGAATCCAATTTGCCGGTCATCTTCTTTGATTTTATAAAAAGTTTCAAATGACCAGCACTGGGCCTGATAAAGGCATCCCAATCCGGATTCGATACTTTTTCCATCTTCCAGATTTTTTTCGTAGTTGCCCAAAATCCGGATGGTGTCGGTTAATCCGCCGTTAAAATCCAGTGAAATGGACTGGCTGGTATCGCGGGTATACCGGTGTTCGACGGTCAGGTGGTCTTTGCGGCTGTTTTTCATTTGAAGGTAAGTATTAAATGTCGTGAAGTTGCCGCTCTCATGGTCCCATTCCGTTTCCGCGTGGAGGGTCAGCAGTTCGGCAGGGGTCAGATTCAGTTCCGCATACAATGGATTAAACGGTTTTTCTCCGGGTTCATTGGCCTTTATGAAATCGTATGATTGTTCGATCTTAAACCACAAGAACTGATTGTATGAATCCAGGGTTTGTGTTTGACCGTTGATTTTTGCGGGAACATTCGCATCCCCCGTTTCCGGGTTATGGGATTTTGATATCAGGAGGTTGGTTAATGAAAACGTCATGAGGTTTTCCGGATCGATTCGGTCAGTATCATCAAAATGTGGATAGTCCGTATGATCCAAGTCAGGAATATAGGAATATGTCAGTCTCGGGATCAGGGTATGCTTAATCTTCTGCACCGATGTCCCGTCCACCGGATAAACATGAAAAAGGTCCGTGGAGAGTTCGGCTCTCAAATCGTAAAGCTCCCGATGCTGGTAGTCATCCTCATCCGGGCCTGCCGGTTCCGTGTTTTCCCGATTCAGATACCATGCGGTTTGCCGGAACCCCGCCGAAGGTTCGAATGTAAAATAGTTTTCAAAATGCATTGGAAGATAGACTCTCGGGTGAAGGTCGATCCTCTGACCAGTGATACCGTCCTGCCTGTAAAAGTTTGAATATCCGGAATCCATATCCATGAACAGTAGATTACTTAAAACAGGCTGCTTTAATGCGTCAAACGTAATGGCGGGCAGTTGCTGCAGGGTCGGATTCGTATCTTTATGACGCCGGTCGATCACGTTGTCATACCATAGCAGCTCTGCGTTGAAGCTATACTGGGTCCAGATTTTATTGATGATGAAGCTGTTTTCACGAACGTTGTCGTTCTGCTCATCAATGTCACGGCCGAATTCAGATTCAAAATATTCTTTTGTGGCATCATAGCCCGTGTAACCGGATGTAAATTCAGTGAGATAATCCTGATCGCTGACAATGTCAATGTCTAGCTTGGATGTAAAATCCTGAGGCAGTTCCTGGTCGAGTTTCATCCTGAACCAGTAGCGGTCGGTATTTTTTCTTAGATACACATCATTTGTGTAACCCCATTTCTGGCTGGAGTCGCCGATTCCGTTGTCCACCTGGCGGTCATTCAGGCTGTCAATCATCATCGTTCCTTTTGACAGCGGGCTTAACGCGTACCGGGATTCCGCACCGAACATTTCACCTCTTTCCTGGATGTGGTGAAAATAAAATGTTGAATCGGAACTGTCGTTAATCGCCCAGAAGAAGGGTTGAATGAATTCGAATCCGTTTCGTGACGAGTATCCCATTTGGGGGGGGAGCAGGCCTGATTTTCTTTTTATGTTCACCGGAAAAACCAGGTAAGGAACATAGAACACCGGTACGTTTTTGGTCCAGAATTCGGCATTATGGATCGTGCCGTATTCCTCAATGGTAATGTCGACTTCCTTTCCGGTAATCCGCCAGGGAGGAATGTCTCCATCGCATGTTGTAACACTGCCATTCTCAATTTTGTATGAAGTTTCCCCGGTTTTAAGGATTTTGTCGCCTTTAATATAAAAATGACTTTTCTCAATGAATATACTGCCATTATATATGGTGCCGATACCTGTTTTCAGATTGATAACGATCTGGTCCCCTTTAAGGGTATCTTTCCCCGCAATCAGGAGAAAATTGCCGTTGGCGTCCGCTTCCATCGTGGCCTGGTTGTATCGAATCAACTGGGCGGTCAGCGTTTTATCGTCTTTGGTAATTTTCACATCCCCGGTGGCGGTATATATATCGGTTTCCCGGTTGTACGTAATTGTTTGTGCGGAAATATGCCAGGGGGTTTCGCCCCCGACGAGGCCTTTTTCCAAGGGGGTGCCGGCAAGCGATATGACTGGTGTCGGGATAAGGAAACGAATTATCAGGTAGACCAAAATGCACCACAACTTCCGGGCGGTCGCCAGTTTTTTGTTTTTTGAAGCGGACATGAAGCGGGTCTACACCGATTATTAATATTGAGATTTAAAGGTAATTCAAATTTTCAGTGGCTCATTAAATTTTTTTGATATTCAGTCGCTAATCATTTTTTGTAAGCTAAAGGGACAGGATTTAGCCAAGGCATTATGTTTATTTGATTCAGCCTAATTCATTTATTTACGGAATAATACCTTGAAGGCGTCATAAAATTCCAGTATAAAAACCTGAACAGCTCAAAAAGTCAAGTATTTAAGGATATATGGCAATCCTGTCAAAAATCGGAATCAGGCACGGTGAAAAGTAAAAAAACAATATTCGCCAGCCATATTAATCCGGAATTATAGCTTATATTTTATATTGACGGATAAAGTCATCGTCCGGGAAAAGGATGGCAGCATCTATTTAAGTGTTGTTCTTGAGGATAAAACCGGCAATATAAATAAGGATGGTCGGGTATCAAGTGGGTCGGATACCTAAACCAATGAGCCGGTTTTATATCGGCATGCGAGTTAAAACATAATATTAAAGTTGAGTTTTTGATATTTAATTATTTGAAATTAAAATAAAAATTACCATAGATGTCAAAGTAAAGTATGGCATTTAATTTGAGAAAATGACAGGTTCTGGCAGGCACAGATTTTTAATTGTTGTTTTTCCGGGCAATATTAACTCATCGGATCATTTGAATAACGGATTTTTAGATGCTGATCACACTTGAAGGAATTGAAGGGTCTGGCAAAACAACCCAAATAGATTACATTGCGGCATATCTCCAGAAATCGGGGCACGATTATTTCATTACCAAAGAACCCGGCGGTACAGTACTTGGAGCGAAGATCCGATCCATTCTGCTGGATCCGCAAAATAATAATATACATCCGTTTACTGAACTTCTGCTGTATGCCGCCGACCGTGTACAGCATATTCAGGAAGTCATCAAGCCCATGATCGAATCCGGCCGCATCGTGATATGCGACCGGTTTCATGATTCGACAACGGTTTATCAGGGATTCACCCGGGGGATTGATCTTTCCCTGATCCGGCAGTTAAACAGCCTGGTTCTGGGTGGGCTTGCGCCGGATATTACTTTTATTCTTGATCTTGATCCTGAAATCGGGCTTAAACGTGCCTGGAAACAGATCCGGAATGGTTCTCGGTCTGAATCGGAAACCCGGTTTGAAAATGAAAAACTTCAGTTCCATGAAAGCATCCGTAACGGATACCTGGAAATCGCCCGCCAGGAACCGAACCGTTTTGTCGTTGTGGATGCTTCCGGGGACCCGTCACACGTCAGGGACATTATTCTCGGACAGCTCGAAAAAAGTCTGAGAAACAGAGACAGCTTGGGAAGTTTTAAATAAGCTCATTTATTGATCGATCATTTATATAAGCCTGAGGAAATTTGAATGCATCACTCGATTTTGAATGCCATCGGTAACACGCCACTGGTTGAAATCAAGCGCCTGAATCCGAACCCCAGGGTTAAGATTCTGGCAAAGATTGAATATGTGAATCCCGGGGGTTCCATCAAAGACCGGCCGGCCTTGTC
The DNA here is from genome assembly GCA_024641805.1 of Desulfococcus sp. GTDB lineage: Bacteria > Desulfobacterota > Desulfobacteria > Desulfobacterales > Desulfosalsimonadaceae > SURF-3. Next base: position 719 of record JAHECJ010000075.1, on the reverse strand, counting down.
CATGATTGAAAATGGTGAAAAATCAGGCGCGCTGACGCATGATAAAATTGTCATCGAGGCCACCAGCGGCAATACCGGAATCGGCCTGGCCATGATATGCTCAATCAAAGGGTATCGGCTGCTCCTGGCCATGTCGGAGGCCGTCAGTATAGAGCGGCGTAAAATTTTGGCCGCCCGGGGAGCGGAAATTCTATTAACCCCCGGCCATTTGGGAACCGACGGGGCGATTGAAGAAGTCTACCGGATTGTTCGCGAAAATCCGGATCGTTACTTTATGACCGATCAATACAACAATGAGGCAAACTGGAGGGCTCATTATTCAGGGACTGCGGAAGAGATCATCCGTCAGACCGACGGGAAGATTTCCGCTTTTGTGGCAACCATCGGAACCACCGGTACCGTCATCGGGGTCGCCAGGCGTTTTCGGGAAGTCGATCCCAACATAAAAATCATCGGGGTGGAGCCATATCTCGGCCATAAAATTCAGGGGTTAAAAAATTTAAAAGAAGCCTATCGGCCTGAAATATTCGATAAACGTGTGATTGATGAGATAATCAATATCGATGATGAAGACGAGTTTGAAATGACCCGGCGCCTGGGAAAAGAAGAGGGGCTGTTTGTCGGGATGAGCAGTGGTGCCGCCATGGTGATTGCGGCGAAGAAGGCTGCGGAAATGACGGAGGGAACCATTGTCGTCATCTTTCCGGACAGTGGCGAAA
>JAHECJ010000074.1 GCA_024641805.1 Desulfococcus sp. | reverse complement strand
CTGGGGGAAAGCATTGAAGCCATTGATTTGAAAAAAGTGTTTGATTACAGAGATATCCCCAATATACCGGTGTCCACCGTCCGGAGTCATCACGGACGGCTGGTATCCGGAACCCTTGAAGGCCTTGATGTCATCGCCATGCAGGGAAGGTTCCACCTCTATGAGGGATATTCCCCCCGGGAAGTGGTGTTTCCGGTACGGGTGATGCAGCAGCTCGGGGTTCGGATTTTGATCCTGACAAACGCCGCCGGCGGCCTGAATCTGGCGTTCAAACCCGGAGATATAATGTTGATAGACGATCATATCAACCTGACAGGGGAAAATCCTCTGGTCGGGCCGAATGACGATGAATGGGGTACCCGGTTCCCCGATATGACGGCCGTGTATGATAAAGATCTGGCAGCGATTGCCGAAAGAGCGGGCCGGGTGTGCGGTGAAAAACTGCAAAAAGGAGTCTATGCCGGCTTGAAAGGACCGTCACTTGAAACTTCGGCGGAAACGCGTTTTTTAAAGCGGATCGGCGCGGACGCGGTCGGGTTTTCCACTGTCCATGAAGCGATTGCGGCGGTTCACGCAAAAATGAAGATCCTGGGTCTGTCCACTATCACCAATATTAACGACCCGGACCACCCGACGGCGGATACGGAAGAAGGGATCATTGATGTCGCTCGACAGGCCGCGTCAAAAGTATCCTTGATTATACAATTTGTTGCAAGGGAACTGGCTGCAAAATGAAAACAGCGGATATTCTGATTAAAAACGGCACGGTCCTGACAATGGACAGCGATGAAACAGTCATTCCCGACGGCGCGGTGGCCATTTCCGGGGACCGGATTACGGGAATCGGCCCCTCTGATCAATTTGCGGACTGCCGGGCGGCAAAGGTCGTAGACGCAAAAAACGGAATTATCATGCCCGGATTGATCAATACCCATACCCATGCATCCATGACGTGTTTCCGGGGGCTTGCCGATGATCTTAATTTAATGGCCTGGCTCAATGATTATATTTTCCCGGCCGAGGCAAAGCTGAATTATGAAAAGGTTAAAACAGGCGCCCTGCTGGCGTGCGCGGAGATGATCCTTTCCGGGACCACCTGTTTTGCGGACATGTATCTGTTTGAAGACGCGGTGGCCGAAGCTGCCCGGCAGGCCGGAATGCGGGCCGTGGTGGGTGAAGTGCTCTATGATTTCCCCTGCCCCTGTTACGGCCCCATTGAACAGGGATTTGCCTACACGGAAGATCTGATTAAAAAGTGGAAAGGAGATCCGCTGATCACCGTGGCCGTGGAACCCCACTCCCCGTATCTGTGCGCCCCTGAACTGCTTGCAAAAGCCGACGGGCTATCAAAAAGTATAATGTTCCGCTGATTATCCATGTGGCCGAAACACAAACCGAGGCGAACACAATCTTTGAACGTTACGGCAAAACACCCATCGCGCATCTGGCAAATATCGGGGTGCTGTCACCGCTTTTGCTGGCCTGCCATTGCGTGGCGCTGACAGAAAAGGATATAGATCTGATGGCATCATATGATGTCAAGGTCTCCCATAATCCGGAGAGCAATATGAAACTGGCCTCCGGAATCGCCCCGGTGCCGCAGATGATGAACGCCGGCGTTTGCGTGGGGCTCGGCACGGACGGATGCACCAGTAATAATAATATTGATATGTTCCTGGAAATGGACAGTGCTGCCAAGATTCACAAGGTCAATACCCTGGATCCCACGGTCATGGACGCGAAAACCGTTCTGAAGATGGCGACCTGTGAGGCCGCCCGCGCCCTGGGATTGGATGACGTGACCGGTTCACTGGCGCCCGGGAAAAAAGCGGATGTGATTGTCATTGATACCAACAAACCGCACCTGACGCCCATGTATAATATGCATTCCCATCTGGTGTATGCCGCCGGCGGAAATGATGTGGACACATCGATTATCAACGGGCGGTTGGTCATGGAAAACCGGCGTCTGCTGACGCTGGACATCTCAAAAGTTATGGCGGACGTGAATCAGGTGGCGGAAGAAGTTAAAAACGGATGATGACTGCTTGGAAAACTTCCAAAGAACTTCAAGGTGGCGATAAAAAGAATTTTAGGTCGGGATTCTTTTCCTGATAAATTGCAAAACCCATTGCCGGGTAAGAAACCCGGCCTAACCTGTTGCAGCGTTGTATTTTTACAGGAACTCATTCTAACGACTTTGCTTGATGGTGTCAGGTGTCAGGAAATAGTGACTGAACACTGACACCTGAAAACTTTCTTTTCTAAAAATCTATTTATTCCAAATCGCCTGTTAAATCAAAGGGTAAATTATCCCGTTGACATTATGGCCATTTGTTTATATAGCACTTTTTTGCTGAAAAATATGGAATCAGGTGCGGTGATTGCGACACTGCAACTAAAAATCTGTTAAGGAGATATATACTGGCCATGGAAAATCAGAATACCATCGTCATCAATGGGAACCGGTTTAATTTTACAATGGGTGATACGATTCTTGATGTCGCCCGAAAAAATAATATAGAGATTCCTTCACTTTGTCACCTCAAAGGGACAATGCCCACCGGCAATTGCTGGATATGTGCGGTGGAAATTGCCGGGCAGCAGGATCTGGTCACATCATGCAATACAAAGGCAGCCGACGGCATGCGCGTGATGACCGAATCCGCCCGCGTTGTGGCATCCCGGAAACACACTATCAAGAAAATGCTGTCCATGGGGAACCATAACTGTGCGGTACGTGCGCCCCATGAGGAGAGTTGGACCCAGTATCAGCTCAAGGTTCACCAGGAAGACAACAGCCCGGAGCTTTGTCCGGCCTGGGGAGATTGCCGCCTGCAGGATCTGGCCTATTATTATCAGGTTTCCGGCAGTGATTACTCCAATGTGCAGTCCCTGTATCCCATGGAAATGGCGAATCCTTTTATTATCCGGGATTTTTCACGATGCATTCTCTGTGGTCGGTGCGTGAAGGCCTGTAATGAAATTCAGGTGAACAATGCCATTGAATTCGGATATGACGGGGACCGGAAAAAAATTGTTGCCGGAGATGACAAGCCTTTGAAGAATTCCGACCGCGTTTTCTGCGGGGAATGTCTTCAGGTTTGCCCGGTGGGTGCGCTGGTTCCCAAGGATGCCCGGTTTGAAAGGCAATGGGAAACTGAAAAAGTCCGGAGCACCTGCAGCTATTGCGGTGTCGGTTGTCAGATCGATTTTCATGTCAAGGATAACCGGATTGTGAAAATTACCGGCGCCGAGGACACGGCGCCGAATTACGGAAGCTTATGTGTCAAGGGACGGTTCGGGTTCAATTTTGTTCATTCTGAAGACCGTTTGACCACTCCGTTGATCAAGGAGAATGGCAAATTCCGGGAAGCCTCCTGGGATGAAGCCCTGGGCCTGACAGCGAAACGTCTTTCAGAGATAAAGGACCAGTACGGCGCCGACAGCATTGGTGTTCTCACATCCGCAAGAGTGACCAATGAGGATAATTATGCGGCCATGAAATTCACCCGGGCCGTATTAAAAACCAACAATATAGATCATTGCGCCCGCCTCTGACACAGCTCCACAGTGGCCGGTCTGGCCGCGGCTTTTGGAAGTGGTGCAATGACAAATACCATTGGCGATGTAGAAGAAGCGGATGTGATCCTGGTGACAGGTTCTAATACCACGGAAAACCATCCGGTTCTTTCCACCTTTGTCAAACGGGCGGTCAAGTTCAAGAACGCCAAAATGATCGTGGTGGACCCGAGGCAGATCAAGCTCACGAAATTCGCCGAACAATGGCTCCGGCCGAATCTCGGCACGGATGTGGCCTGGATCAACGGGCTGATGCACGTCGTTATCGCCGAAAATCTGCATGACAAGGAATTTATCGAAAAGCGGACGACTGATTTTGAGAAATTGAAATCCATGGTGGAAAAGTTTACGCCGGATTTCGTTGAAAAAATTACCGGTATTCCGGCCCGGCAGCTGATTGATGCTGCCCGGCTGTATGCCAAAGCCAAGGCCGGTGCCATTCTTTACTGCATGGGAATTACCCAGCATACCACCGGTACGGACAACGTTAAGTCGCTGGCCAACCTGGCCATGCTTTGCGGGAATCTCGGGATTGCCGGCAGCGGCGTGAATCCGCTCCGCGGCCAGAATAACGTGCAGGGCGCCTGTGATATGGGCGGGTTGCCCAATGTCTATACCGGTTACCAGCCGGTAACCGATGAGGCGGTCCGGAAAAAAATGGAAGATGCCTGGGACGTCACCGGTCTGCCGGACAAGGTCGGGTTGACCGTGACAAAGATGGTGCCCATGGCCCACGACGGCCGGGTGAAGGCCATGTATATTATCGGCGAAAATCCGCTGGTCTCGGATCCGGATCTGAACCATGCGGAAAAGAGTTTCAGCAACCTGGATTTTCTGGTGGTCCAGGACATTTTCATGACCGAAACCGCACGGCTGGCGGACGTGATCCTGCCTTCGGCCTGTTTTGCAGAAAAGGAAGGCACGTTTTCCAATACCGAACGCCGGGTTCAGCGGGTCCGAACCGCCGTTGAAGCACCCGGGTCGGCCTGGGATGACTGGAAGATTACCTGTGAAATCGCCAAACGGATGGGGTATCCCATGGCCTATAAAAATGCCCGGGAGATTTTTGATGAGATTGCAAAAGTCACCCCGTCATACGCCGGGATCACCTATGAAAGGATCGACAGGGAAGGGCTCCACTGGCCCTGTCCGAGTCAAAACCATCCGGGAACCCCGATTCTGCATACCGAGCAGTTTACCCGCGGCAAAGGGCTTTTTCATGCCATTGACTATATCCCGCCGGCCGAACAAGTGGATGATGAATATCCGTTGTATCTAACCACCGGGCGGGTATTGTATCACTACCATACCGGCACCATGACCCGCCGCACTGATGGCCTCAACGAGCGGGCTCCGGAATCGTTTGTGGAAATTTCCGCCCAGGATGCCGAAAAATTCGGCATTGAAAACGAATCCATGATTACCGTGGCATCCCGACGGGGTGAAATTAAAGTCCGGGCAAAGGTTTCAGACATGGTGGACAGCGGCACGGTTTTTATCCCGTTCCATTACGCGGAAGCAGCGGCCAACAGACTGACTAACGCGGAACTGGATCCCGTATCCAATATCCCCGAATATAAAGTGTGCGCTATCAAGCTCTCCAGTGCTGCCTAAATAATTAATAAAGGAGCGGTACTATTTTATACCGCTCCTTTATGTTTAATATCCTCTTTCTCCCCGATTCAGACACATCTTGTTAACAAATAAGATATTTCTTTTTCCTCCGCTTAATTCTATTTTATCGCGGACGTAAGCTTCTATTGAATTTATGTTCCATTATATGTTATTAGTACTATTTTTTGTCCCTGAATTCATTTGGCTCGACAAAGCGTCTATTTTCGAATCGATGAGAGTTCATCTTTTAACTGAGCTGTTTGATAATGCGTCACAACCTATTTATTTTATTTGTTATACGGCCTGCAATGTGCGCTTTTTTTTTAACTTTGGGCATTGCTTCTCACGGATTTGCAGATGTTCCCGTTGGGTCAATCTCCGGCAATGCGTTGAGTGATATTTTTGAAAATCCAGAAAATCCAAAAAATATTGAAAAACCTGCCAGTACGGAACCTGCGGAACCTGTTGGATCTACTGAATTCGATGAATTCGATGAATTCGATGAATTTAACAATGAAGAGGTAAAGGAAGTTTATGACCCGTTAAGCGGCTACAACCGGTTTATGACCAGAGTGAATGATAAAATGTATATCTGGTTTTTCAAGCCGGTTGCTCAGGGATACAGTTTTATAGTCAGGGAGCCGGTGCGCCTTTCCATTGCCAAATTTTTCAATAATCTGGGGTTTCCAGTCAGGTTCGCTAACAATTTACTGCAATTAAAAATAAAGCAGGCAGGAATTGAAACCGCGAGGTTTGGCGTAAACACGACGATCGGACTGATCGGGTTCTTTGATCCTGCCCGGTCATGGCTGGAGTTGGAACCGTATCCGGAGGATTTCGGTCAGACCCTGGGATATTATGGGGTTGGCACTGGATTTCATATAGTGCTGCCGCTGCTGGGACCCTCAAATCTTAGGGATACCATTGGCAAACTGCCGGACTACTTGTTAGACCCGGCAATTTACGTAGACGAACCTGAAATCCTTATGGCGGTCTACTGTGTCAAGATAGTAAACGCGACGTCCCTTTATATCGGTCAATATGAAGTGTTGAAAGAAGATGCGGTTGATCTGTATATTTTATTGCGTAATGCTTACGAAACGAAACGACTCAAGGACATAGAGGAATAAAGTAATGAAACGTGTTTTTTTAACGGCTTTGTGCCTGTTGTGCCTGGCCTTGCCGGTGATGGCAAATGAGACCGCAATGGTTGAGAGTCTTCTGAAGGAAAAAATCGAAGCGGTTTTAGAGCTTCTTCAGGAAAAGGAGATGGACATCCAGGTCCGGAACAATAAAATTATGGATATTGTCGGGCCGATCATCGATTTTCGGCTCATGGCCAAACTGACGCTGGGTAAAGCCAACTGGGGGAAGTTGAGCGAACAGCAGCAGAATGAATTCGTGGATGTTTTTGTCAAACGATTGGAAAAATCATATCTCGATAAAAGCTCAATGTATTGCTGTGTGGATATTTTTTACAATCCGGCGGTTGCCCAGGGTAATAAAATATATGTCCCGATTGAAGTTGAAACCAAGGACAAACCGTTATCAATGTTATACAAGTTTTATTCTTCCGACGACGGTTGGAAGGCCTATGATGTGGAGGTGAATGGCGTAAGTCTCATTAAAAGTTACCAGGCGCAGTTTTCAGAAGTGTTAAAAAACGGGACAGCGGAAGATCTGCTGACGGAATTGAAAAAACCCGACGTGAAATAAGCTGTTAATTTTACAATGAGAAACTTTTAATATAATGTTATCGCATGATTCAGCCGTTACCCGGTTTTTTGATAAAATCATCATCCGGCATCCCGTCCTGGTGATTGCCTGCCTGCTATGCGGGATCGCGATACTCGGGTATTTTGCCAAAGATTTTAAAATCGATGCGTCGGCTGAAACATTAATGCAGGAAAATGACGCGTCGCTCCGCTATGCCCGGGAAATCTATTCGCGCTACGGCATTTCTGATTTTTTAATCATTGCCTATTCACCCAAAGCGGATCTGATGTCGGACCAGGCCCTTGATCAAATTGCCCGCCTGCGGGACGAAATCAAGGCAATGGATCGTGTGGAGTCCGTTATTACTCTTCTGGACGTTCCGCTGCTGGAAAGCCCGCCGCTGCCGATTTCGGAACTGGCCGGTGATCTCCGGACGCTTTCATCTCCGGGAGTGGACCGGAAACTGGCCGGGATTGAACTGCAGACCAGCCCGCTTTACCGTAATCTTATTGTCAGCCCGGATTTAAGAACCACCGCGATTCAGGTTAACTTCAAAATTGATCATGTCTTTCAGGACCTGATCCGGCGCCGTAATCAGCTCAGAGACAAGGCTGATGCCGGCGGGCTAACGGATGACGAGTCTGCTGTCTATGATCAGGTCATCCGGGATCTGGAAGCGCACAATGAAATATGGAATCACTACCGCCACGAAGATATCGTGCATATTCGTTCGATAATGGATGCGTACCGGGGAAATGCCGCTCTTTTCCTGGGGGGCATCAGCATGATCGCCGACGACCTGATCAGCTTTGTCAAAAATGATTTAAAAGTATTCGGGTTCGGGGTGTTTGTTTTCCTGGTCCTGACAATGGGGATTATTTTCAGGAAACCGCGCTGGGTGGTTCTCCCGATGCTTTGCTGTTCATTTTCCGCAGTGGCGATGCTCGGCCTGCTGGGTCTCTCGGGGTGGAAGGTCACGGTCATCTCGTCAAATTTCATATCCCTTCAGCTTATTATTACAATGTCTTATACCATCCACCTGGTTGTGCGGTACCGGGAATTACTGACGCAGAATCCGGAAACCGATCAGCGCGACCTGGTGGGTGAAACTGTGCGCCTGATGCTGGTCCCGATTATTTATTCGGCGGCAACAACCATTGTCGGATTCGGTTCCCTGATTTCCTGTGATATTGTACCGGTCGTCAATTT
>JAHECJ010000073.1 GCA_024641805.1 Desulfococcus sp. | reverse complement strand
TGTGTAGATCAGGTTTAAACGATCCTGGAGCGTATTCCGGGGGGATGTCTTAATCGTCCCGTATGAAAAACTTTTTACGGTCAATCCGGTTCCGTTCAACACAGCGACACCTGTTGCCGCCAGGCCGGGATCGATTCCAACCACCTTAATCATGGATCACAAAAAAAATCTGAAATAATTCTTTACTCAATCTGAGCAACCTGCTTCCGGGCAATCCCGGCTTCGTTGGAATCCGGATATTTTTTGATCAGTTCCTTTAGGACCAGCAGGGCGTTGGCAGTTTCGCCGAGTTTATGAAAGGCGATTCCCTGTTTCAAATATGCCGATTGAATTTTGTTCCCCTTGGGATAGTTTTCAATCACTACCTGGTATTCCAAAATGGCTTTCTGATACCACCCTTCGGTAAAATAGATCTCCCCGATCCAGAAGCGGGCATTATCCGCCATATTAGATTTTGGATATAATTCCAAGAACTTTGTAAACCCCTGACGTGCTGTTTCGAAGTCAGAGCGGTCATACGCCTGTTTGGAAACCTTGTACAATTCGTCTTCAGACAATTTTTCCTCTGCCGGCGCCTTGGTTTGATCTTTTTTGCTGCTTTCGCCTCCCGGCTCAAAACCGACAAAATTCTCAATACGCTGAATCCGGTTTTGATTTTCAGAAACTGTTTGGGAGAAATGATCGATGGTCGATTCATTATTTTTCATGGAAGCCGTTAGTTCACCAATACCCTGATTCAATCGGTATTCAGTTTCATCAAGCCTTCCGTTTAATCGGCTGATATCTTCTTTATAGCTCTGAAATTCAGCGCCCTGTCCCGCATACATATCCCTTAAACTGTTTTCAGAAGCACTCCGGCTTTCAATATCAGTCTTTAACCGCTGAATTTTATTCTGCAGTGATTGATTTTCGATTTCCAGTTGCGACAAACGCCGTTCAACCTGCTTGACATCCCGATCCAGAGCGCACCCGGAAAAACCAATCATGGCACAAATCACTAAGATAAATTGAATTCGCATCACGGATATCTCTCGCTTTGTTTACCAGCATCCAATGGCGATGAATTAAATGAATGTCGACCAAACGATACTGTTGGCTTCTCAAAAAACCAATTTTTTACCGCAAAGACTCTATCAAATAAAGAACTTTATTTCCAATAAGTTACAACTGTAATCGCAATGACTGATCGAAAAATAAAATTTCAGCAAGTCAGCTGTGGCATGCCGCGCCACAGCCAATCCGGCTGCAGCGCGGCAATGAAACTTCGATCCTTTATTAACCTTGCAAAAGCGGTTTAATTTTGGATTTTAAAATGCGCCCGACGATTTTTCACCCAGGCGGTTTCATTTTTACCGAAATCAACCGGCCGTTCTTCACCGTAACTGATTGTGTTCAAACGGGAAGGACTGATGCCGGCGTTTATCATAAACATTTTAACGCTTTCCGCACGCCTTTGCCCCAAGGCGATATTATATTCTTCTGTCCCCCGCTCATCACAATGGCCTTCAATGGTAACTGAAGCCCCGGAATTTTCCCTCAGCCACGCGACTTTTTGCTGGAGTACCTGTCGGGCGCTTTCAGTCAGCGTTGCATCATCAAAATTGAAATAGATATCATCATTCACAAACTTCATACGGGCCGCATCTTTCGCCCGAGCGGCTTCCTGCTCCTGAAGTCTCTGGGCTTGAAGTTCTTCCTCGGACAGGGCTCCGGCCTGCTGGCCTCCTGCAGCAGCGATTTCTGTATCAGACGGGTACTGTTCCATTGCATCCAGGCTGGGTTTCTTCTTGGAGCATGCCGATACTGTTGCTAAAAAAACACCCATAAGAATGATCAATCCGACTTTTAAAAAAAGATTACGTTTTTTCATGATGCTCTCCTAAATAAATATTAAGTTCATTATTTTTTACAGCCCGAAATAGATTAAGAAATTCTCGTTGATTTGCATTTTAAAAAGCGTCAGTTAATACTCCAAAAATGAAGTCGACCACGTCGGTGATGTCTGCTCACCGGAGAGTGTAATCAACTCCTGTTGGTCCGTTCCGGATGCGGTCATGACAAAAATGCGGGATTTTCCCTTACGGGTTGAGGAAAATGCAATCAGACTTCCATCCGGCGCCCATGAAGGTGATTCATTGCTGCCGGTGTCCCGGGTTAGCTGTTTTAAGTCTTTGCCATCCGTGTTAATAACAAAGATATTAATCTGACCGTTATCCATTCCGGAATACGCAATCCGATCACCCGCCGGTGACCAGGCCGGCTGGGTGTTGTACTTTCCTTCATAGGTCAGGCGCCTGACTTCCCCGGTATCCAGATTTTGAATAAAAATTTGCGGATTCCCAAATCGCTTGGAGACAAACGCCATCATTTTGCCGTCTGGAGAAAATGTCGGGGAAACATCAATGCCCCAGTTTTTAGTTAACCGTTTATCAATTTTTCCGCTTTCGGTCAAAAGATATATTTCCTCGTCTCCTTCAAATGATAAAGTCGCAGCCATTAGTTTTTTCCCGGGCACCCAGACCGGTGTAATGTTAAGCCCGTCAAACGAAATTCTTTTTTCCGTTTTATCATTCAGGTGTTTAATAAAAATTTCCGGCTTATCATTCTGGTACGAAGTGTAAGCAATGGATAAGCCATCCGGCGACCAGGCCGGGAATAGAGTTAAGGATTTTGTCCGGGTCACCTGCTTCACGTCATAGCCGTCAAACTCACAGGTAAAAATTTCCTTGTTCCCTGTGGTAGTTGAAACAAATGCAATCATGCTTTCAAAGACACCCCGTTTTCCGGTTAATCGATAGACCATTTCACTGCAGAAACGGTGCACGATTTTGCGCTGATCATCCAGACGTCCCTTGTACCTTTTGCCGAAAAGCAGTTCTGATTTAAACGTATCAAACAGACGGAATTCAATCTGCAGAAGATCGTCTTCTATACTGACCCCGCCGGTAATCAGCAATTCAGCGCCGATGTCCCGCCAGTTATCAAAATTAAGATTAGGACCGGTGATCCCTTTTGTCTGAGAGTCTTCTAAAAACGCCTCACGATCTATCATTTTAAAATAGCCGGTAAATGCCAGCGCCTCATTGACAAGGTTTGACGCTTCAACCGCAACTGATTTGACCGCCGGTTCCCCTGTAAGGCATTGAAAAACAGGCACCGCAACCGGAATTTTATTCAAAAACGGATCACTGATTTTAATATAGTCATAATCCGCAAAGCAGGCTTGCGGGTGCATAAAAACAGATACCAGCTGTGCAATACAGATCAGGAAGATGATATTCAAACAAGATTTTTTCATGGGTACAGGATTTAAATTTTAATAGTTTAGATTAAAAATTTTACTAATGCAAGCCGGAAGGCGTAAATCCGAGGACCAGATGATAATAGGCAAGCCCCGCCGGCAACGGGGGAAGCGGATTTGATTTCATCACCGTTTTGTAAGCGGAATTGTCTAAATACTCATTACCTGAACGTTTCTCGAACCATACATCCGTAATCTCTCCGTCAGGCAATACCTTAATGACCAGACGACTTTCCAGGCCCTTGGTTTCTCCTGCCAGTTTTTCGGAGAACACCCAGTTATTTTTCAGGCGTACCGACACTTCCGCCTGAAAAATTTCAATCTGAGAAAAATCCTTTGGATATGAATTACCAGAACCGGCAGCATCAGAAACGGATTTTGACGGCTTTCCGGTCTGATTCTGAACCTCTTTTTTCAGACTTTCAATTCGATCCGAAACCGCTTTGGCATCCGATGCTTCTGCCTGCTGTTCAATCCTTTTTACTGCATTTTGAAGAACTTCGGCCGTGTCTATTGTCTTTTCAGTCAGCGGCTTTTTCGTTATTTTTGATTTTTGCGGTTTTTCTACAACATAATCCTCAGGATTCTTTTTCTTCTGCAGGCCTTCTTTAACGGGCAGAGTCGGCGGTTGCTTACGGACAGGCATTTTTTCTACTTTTTCAGCCAGTTGTTCGGCCGGATGCGCCTGTTTGGCAACCGGATTTTCGGCTTTCGACGGCGGCAGCGGTGTTTCGGGATTAAATGCCAGAAGGTCAACGTCGATGGCCGGCGGCTGCTCAATCTTCCGTTCAAATGAAGTTGGAAGATGAACCCATGCAATCATGGCAAAAATGACTATGTGGCAGAGTAACGATATGGCGGCAAAAATAAAAAACCCGCGAATTTGATTATCAATATCGTAACCTATTATGGCAGCAGGCTGTATCATGGATTTGTGATATTTTATTATAATTCAATCATGGTGATTTCGTAAAAAGCTTTGTGACGCCTCAGTTTAGAGCGGTTTCAAAAAAACCTTGAAAGAGCAGACCGGAACTTTCCCGGCGATTGACATGTTGTATTTGCCGGGAGAGATCCCCGGCTATCCATATATTTTATTCCACCGGCAACAATGACTTTTTTTAGCAACCATATTTAACATCAGGAGCCTTTGGTTTCCAGCGGCAGGGTCACCATACCGAGCTTTTCGACTCCGGCTCCCTTAATTTCAGACATCACTCTGACGACGGTACCGTATGGTATACTTTTATCCGCCTTTAGAAAGATATTCTTTGTTGACCGCGTTTCAAAAATTTTACTCAGCTTTTCTCTTAAAAAATCGATTCCCACTTCATAGTCATTGATGAGAATTTTATTGTTTTGATCGATCGTCACGATCAACTGGTCTTCATCCGAAGCAATATTATCCGTATTTTCAGTTTGCGGCAGAGAAACATTAACTCCCTGAATCATCATTGGGGCAGTAACCATGAAAATAATCAGCAGCACCAGCATGACGTCGACAAACGGTGTGACATTTATCTCAGACATTAATCCGCCATTTTTATTGTTGCTGAATGCCATTTTTCAGACCTCCCGTGATAAAATCAGTTCTCTTTCGATGATATTCAAAAAATCAGATGAAAAACTGTCCAGTTCGGATTCAATAATTCGAATCTTCTGGGTAAAATAATTAAAGGCGATAACTGCTGGGATGGCCACGGCCAATCCCCCGGCGGTCGCGACCAGGGCTTCTGATATTCCCGGGGCAACGGCTGCAATCGTGGCGGATCCTTTTTGGAACGCAATACTGTGAAAAGAATTCATTATTCCCCATACGGTTCCGAACAACCCGATAAACGGCGCCGTATTCCCGGTGGTTGCGAGAAAGGGGACCATTTGCGTCAGGCGGATACTTTCCGTATTACTTGACCGGTGGAGCGCCCGTTTGACGTTTTCAAAACCCTTGACACCTTCATCCCGGCTAATTTTTTGTTCATCACTTTTGTTTTCATGGGGGAGTCCCTCCGTATAAATCTTTCGCAGTTCCAGATATGCAATACGGAAAGCCCGTGCAATAGGACTGAACTCCAGTCCTTTAGCCTTGGAAAACGCATCTGAGAAATCCTTGGATTTCCAGAAATATTCAACAAAAAAAGCAGATTCTTTGTACGCTTTTCTGATTTGAAAATACTTGATCAGAATAATCGCCCAGGATGCGACCGAGAACAAGAACAGCAGCAGTATTACAAACTGAACCATCAAGCCGGCGTTTAATATCATATGAATGACATCAAGCCTTTCAGAAATCATAAGAAGGAGTCTCCCATCCCATTAAATTAATTACCCGTTACGCCTGAAATAAAATCTAATTCTAATTGTACCCAGCGCCAGGGCTCTGAAACACATCAAAAATTAATAATCGAAACTATCCGACAACACGGAAACTGTCAAGTCAAATGGTTCGGCTGTGGGGGCACAAAAAATGCCTTCATGCAACGTTGCATGAAGGCATTTTTTTATAAAATAGCTTTAAAAAACGGTTGGATATAGGGGTTACATCATTCCGCCCATGCCGCCCATGCCGCCCATTCCACCCATGCCGCCGCCGGGCATTCCGCCGCCGCCTTCGTTTTCAGAAGGTTTTTCAGCCATCATGGCTTCCGTGGTGAGCATGAGAGAAGCAACGCTCCCTGCATTCTGCAGTGCAAATCGGACCACTTTTGTCGGATCAATAACCCCGGCAGCAATCAGATCTTCATAGGTATTGGTGTCCGCATTATAACCGAAAGCGCCTTCGGAATTCTTGACCTTATCAATGACAACCGAACCTTCAAACCCGGCATTATCGGCAATCTGCCGCAAGGGGGCTTCAATAGCTCGCATGACAACTTTCACGCCCAGCTTCTGCTCCGCTTTGATCTTAACTTTTTCAAGGGCATCCAGGCAGCGAATCAGCGCCACACCGCCACCGGGGACGATGCCTTCTTCAACCGCAGCACGGGTTGCATTTAAAGCATCCTCAACTCTCGCTTTCTTTTCTTTCATTTCTGTTTCCGTGGCAGCCCCGACATTGATGACCGCAACGCCGCCGATCAGCTTGGCCAGACGTTCCTGAAGTTTTTCACGGTCATAATCGGAAGTGGTTTCATCAATCTGAGCCCGGATCTGTTTTACACGGCCTTCCAGAGCGGCACGGGATCCGGCGCCGTCAACAATCGTTGTGTTGTCCTTGTCAATGGTAATGCTCTTGGCATGCCCCAGGTCATCGACAGTAATATTTTCGAGTTTAATTCCAATATCCTCGGAAATCACCTGACCGCCGGTGAGAATTGCGATATCTTCCAGCATGGCCTTTCTTCTATCACCAAAACCCGGCGCCTTGACGGCGGCAACGTTTAAGGTCCCTCTTAACTTATTGACAACCAGGGTTGCCAGCGCTTCGCCTTCAATGTCTTCGGCAATGATCAGAAGCGGCCGACCCATCTTTGAGATTTGCTCCAGAATGGGCAGCATATCTTTCATGTTGCTGATTTTCTTTTCATTGATCAGGATATACGGATCGCTTAAATTAACCGCCATTTTTTCTGAATCAGTAACAAAGTAAGGAGAAATATAACCGCGATCAAACTGCATACCTTCCACGACATCCAGACTGGTCTCCATTGACTTTGCTTCTTCGACGGTAATAACGCCTTCCTTGCCGACTTTATCCATGGCTTCGGCAATAATATTACCAATGGTTTCATCATTATTGGCGGAAATCGTGCCGATCTGTGCAATTTCACGCTGGTCGGTCGCGGAACGGCTGATCTTGGCAAGTTCTTTCACCGCCACTTCAATCGCCTTATCAATTCCGCGTTTGATTGACATGGGATTATTGCCGGCAGCTACCAGCTTCAATCCTTCTTCATATATCGCACGGGCCAGAACCGTTGCCGTCGTCGTACCGTCACCTGCCATATCACTGGTTTTGCTGGCAACTTCTTTGACCATCTGCGCGCCCATGTTTTCAAATTTATCTTCGAGTTCCATCTCCTTGGCAACCGTTACGCCGTCTTTGGTTACTGTCGGGGAACCCCATGATTTTTCGATAACAACATTCCGGCCCCGGGGACCAAGGGTAACTGCTACCGCATCTGCAAGCTGCTTTACCCCATTTAACATTTTTTCACGGGCTTTGGCACCGTATTTAATTTCTTTTGCACTCATAATCATCAACCTCCAATTCGTTTATTCAATTATTCCTAATATATCGTCTTCACGCATGATTAAGTGTTCTTCATCATTGATTTTCACGTCTGTGCCGGCATATTTGGCAAATAATACACGGTCACCTTTTTTTACATCAAGTTCAATCAGCTTACCGTCATCTCCCCGTTTGCCTTTTCCGACTGCCACGACAACGCCCTCGGCTGGTTTTTCTTTTGCGCTATCAGGAATAATGATCCCTCCCTTGGTCTTTGATTCCTCTTCAACCCGTTTAACCAGAATTCGATCTTGCAATGGTCTGATTTTCATTTTACCTCTTCTCCTTTTCACTTTTTATGAGTTTTTTTATCGTTTTGAATTAAAATCAAACTTAATTGGAACCAGCTGTTCTGATTCACAATAAACAATAAAGCACAAACCCTTTGTCGCTGGTTATAATCCCATCTCATCACGCATCCACGAAGTTCAATACTCAGACAAACAGTTAACCGAAATGCATGAGTGCATGCTTAAATCCTATTCAACATTTTAACCAGCTCGGAAGGGTTATTTTTTATGGGTTATAATCTTTTTAACCGCTAATGAACGAAGACTAATCCGAACTGCTTGTTTTACTGGTGGTTGTTTCGGATTCTTTTTTGGCTTTTTTGGTTTCTTTATCTTTCACC
>JAHECJ010000072.1 GCA_024641805.1 Desulfococcus sp. | reverse complement strand
CGGTGTATACGGCAGCCCGAAAGCGTCCGCCACCCCCTGATACGTGATTTTGCCGCACACAACATTGGCGCCGCGCCGGATTTCAGGGTTATTGCGCATGGCATTCTTCCAGCCGAAGCTGGCGATTTCAAGGGCATACGGCAAGGTGGCATTGGTCAGCGCCATGGTCGAGGTCCGGGGGACCGCGCCGGGCATGTTGGCCACGCAGTAATGCACAATGCCGTCGACCTCGTAGATGGGGTTGGAATGGGTAGTGGGCCGGGACGTTTCAAAACAGCCGCCCTGGTCAATGGCCACATCCACCATGACGGTCCCTTTCTGCATGGCGCCGAGCATTTCCCGGGTAATCAGCTTGGGGGCTTTGGTGCCGGGAATCAGGACCGCGCCGACAATAACGCTGGCTTCCGGTATCAGCCGCCGCAAGGCCGACGGTTTGGACATCAGCAAAAAGCAATTGCGCGGCATGATATCGCTTAAATAACGCAGCCGCTCAAGGTTCTGGTCCAGGATATACACCTTGGCCCCCAGCCCGCAGGCGATCTTGGCCGCATTCATGCCCACCACCCCGCCGCCTATAATCAGGACCGTCCCCGGATCTACCCCCGGAACACCGCCCAACAGCACCCCGTGGCCGCCATGTTCCATCTCCAGATACTTCGCCCCCTGCTGGAGGGCCATCCGGCCGGCCACCTCGCTCATGGGGGTCAGCAGCGGCAACGAGCCGTCTTCCTTCTGGATGGTTTCATAGGCGATATTGACGGATTTTTTTGAAATCAGCACCCGCGTGAGATCTTCGGCCGCGGCCAGATGAAGGTAGGTAAACACAATCTGGTTTTCCCGGATCAGGTCATATTCGGGGGGCAGCGGTTCCTTGACATGCATCACCATGTCGCAACGCGCGTAAATCTCTTCCGGCGTTGCAATAATTTCCGCACCCTGTTTAATATAATCAGAATCTTCAAACCCGCTGTTGATGCCGGCCGTGCATTCCACCAGCACTGTATGCCCATTCTGCCTCATCACCTCCACACCGCCCGGGGTCATGGACACCCGGTTCTCTTCCGGTTTGATTTCTTTTAAGATGCCGATAATCATTCATTGTCTCCAAGAGATGAAATTAGTGACGGGCATTGCGCCCATGACCGGCCAAAGATTTTCAAAAGACCCGCTTCCAGCGGCCTTATTTCACGAACTTCGGCATATACGGGTACATCTGGCACGCCACGCAAAAGCCCAGCGCTGCTTCAAGAAATGCGAAAAAGAGCAGCATGGAAGCAAAGATAATACATACCGCCGGCATATTCCAAAAATGGAACAGGGAAATAATGCTGCAGAAACCGAACCCGATCTTTGCGGCAAATATTTTCGGACCGGCATTTGTCATGACCGGTTTGATATTCAGCATCTGAATAAAGTATCTGCTGATAAAACTGTAGAAACTGTATGAGGGATTTATAAACCCCCGGATAAAAAGATCCGCCCCCAGGATCACCGCAATGGCCTTAAAAGGGGTGAATAAAAAAATAATCATGGACAGCACGGTTAATGCGCCATTTATTCTTGCGACTCTTTCATTGATCAGTTCACACGATATGGGACACGCTTCTGCCATGATTCATCTTTCATAAACTTTATATTCTGATTTAATAATTTATAGTGCCTATTAACTATTTTCAGCTTAATTTTTTTATTAAGCCAATGAAATCAATTTACTTGTGGCATTTTGGTTTTTAAAAAGCAAAAAACAAGGTTGAATCGACTCCTATTGTATTCATACATATAATCGGCTGAGAATTGTTAAGAGGCACATAATTTATTAATAATTGTGCCTGTTAACAAATTTCAGCTTGAAACATTAAAATCTTACCCAAATGCGATGTTTTTTTTGAGCATCAATTATTCAGTTTTGCCAGTTTGAATAATTGCCCCATCAGTAAAGAGTTTCAATACCACTGGACTGAGAATTGTTTAGATGCGCATAATTAAATTACCTAACATTTTATTATCGGTTTATCAAAAATGTTTTGAATTCATAAAAAATATCCAGTCGTTTTGTCAATATTGATCAACACCGACTTTTCCCGCTCACGATCAGAAAAAAGATCAGCTTATTCTGAAGCATTGTTATGAAAAGTATTTGACAAATTTTTCGTTTCCTGTTTTAACTATCTGAAATTTTATAATTAGATCCACTAACTGCGAAAAATCATCAAGGGGGTTCAATGCACATTCACTCTATTCGGATGGGTTTTGCTTTTTTAATCGCCGGCTTAGCAGCCATTATGCTAATGCTTCCTTTTAAATGTCTTGCGGCAACCGGCGGGCCGGATGCCTTTGGGTATACCTGGGCGGACCAGGCAGAGGCAACAGTTAATTACAATTTCATCGACATCAGCGCCACGGGGACACAAATTTTTAACGGTGATGATGTCTCATCAGGCGGGATTGCTCTGAATGCGCCGTTTTACTTTTTTGGTTCTGTTTATAATCAGCTGAACATGGCCAGCAACGGATATATCAGCACCGAACCGGCTGATGCCGGCCCAGACCTGAGCAATGACTGCCCATTGCCCAGTATTCCTTCCACCGGTGGCGGTGCAAGGCTTTATCCCCTGCATGATGACTTAGTGTCCACTGGTTATGTCCAGTATTTCTCTCCCTGCCCGAGAACCAGCGACCGGAATCCCGGAGAAGCCTGCACGGTTTTTATGTGGGATGACGTCACTCATTATGGCGGCGGCGGCGGACCATGGGACATGGAAGCGATCCTGTACCACCAGAGCAGCGACTTTGTTTTTCAGATCGGGCCCGGCAATCCGGAGCATGGTTCCGGTTCCACCACCGGAATCCAAAACACCCCACCCCCGACAGATGGTTTGACTTATGCTTGTAATACAGCTGATTCAGTGCCTGACAATACGGCAGTCAGTTTTTACAACCCCCTCTATATTCCAATTCCACCTTATGTACCCATCCCTACCCTTTCCGAATGGGGTATAATTTTGATGTCAATGCTTTTGGGCCTCACTGCGATTATCATATTGCGCAGGCGAGCGATCAGTTAATTTGTTTTTGATAGATAGTAATAGCATAAAGATAATTAATTCCAAAAGGACGATAAAAATGATAAATCAAGTTGAATTTCTTTCAAAAAAAATGTGCTTTGCACTAATAATCTGTATATTCGCATTATTCATTTTCTTGGTGCCGGAAGGGCTCTGCAACGTACCGGTAGAAGATGAGTATACCGCCATGGCGCGTTCGGTAATTGCCACTCAGGACACACAGCAAATTCAGAGTCTATTGAATGAATGGATTGAAAAAGCCGAAGCTTGCAACCCACAATCTCCAAATGCTCAATGCCAGGAACTTTTTCAAGCGATTGAACTCCTTCAATCAGCCTTAAATGAAAATTAATAAACTTATCAAATTTTTGCCCGGTGCATTTGATTTGAATATTATGCAAATCAAATGCACCGGGCTTGCAATTTTTTTGAGCCAATATGCATGAGCGCCGCCGCTATTAATCCCCTGAATTTTGCCCTGTGCAGACGAACAATTCACAATATCAATTAATTCCCCAAAATACGATCCGATGGATATATCTGATCTATTTCGGATCCGGTTTTTGCTCCCTCATCGACGAGATTGCCTGGGGCCGATTTCTTAAGCTGACCATCGGGAACACGACGTTTGCTGCCAGCATACTGGTTTCTACTTTTATGGCCGGCCTGGCCCTTGGATCGTTTATCATGGGCCGGTATTTGCATCGAATCTCCAGGCCATTGCGGTTGTATGTATTCATGGAAATTGTCGCAACGGTTTCGGCCTTGATCTTTCCCCTGTCTCTGGGGCTGGCAGACAAATTTTACCGCTGGCTTTTTCAAAATTCCCCGTTTCTTTCTTCTGAACTTCTGCTGGTTATTCAAATTCTATTATCCGCCGCGCTTCTGCTGATTCCAACCATCGCGATGGGAAGCACGATTCCATTGCTGGCGCAATTAATTGTAACCGTTAAAAAAGATGTCGGAAACATTGTCGGCCGTCTTTATGCTGTAAATATCGCCGGCGCTGTCCTTGGTTGCTTTCTGGCCGGGTTTGTACTGATTCGCCTGGCCGGATTGATGGGGACCCTTTTCATAGCCGCCGCCATAAACCTGATAGTGGCTCTTGGCGGCTGGATATTGTCTCGCCAATACCAGCAAAAACTCAAACCATTAGAACCACACGTCTTTCGGTCTTTCTCCGGGCTTTCAGCAAATCGCTTTTCACGTTCAATGCTCTTAACCGCAATTTTCATCAGCGGGTTGGTCAGCATTGGTTACGAATTAATCTGGATGCGCAGTATTGTATTTTTGCTTGGGAATTTTACGTATGTCTTTTCAACAGTTCTGATTATCTATCTGGCGGGAAATGTAATCGGGGTATGGATCGGCAGTCGTCTTTCAAAGCGTTTCGCAAACCCGACGCTCGGGCTATGCGGCAGCCTGATATTTCTGGGAATCTTAGGAATTAATTATCCCGTCTTACTGGTCATGTGGGCAGAATTTATTCAAAATTATATTGCACCACATTTTGGCGGTTTTATGGACCTTGGATTTCCGGCCACGGCTTTGCCTCTGCTGCTGAGTTCCTTTCTCTTTATTTTCCCGTCAATCATGATGGGCGTCGGGTTTCCCCTGGCGCTTCAGGCATTCAGTATCAATGGGTTTTCAACAGGACAATCAACCGGGACCGTTTATGGGATCAACACCATAGGGGGAGTGACCGGGGGAATTCTCACTGCATTCTTTCTGATTCCGCATCTGGGTATCCAGGGATCAGTCATAGTACTTGGATTATTAATCCTCTGGACAAGTACATTTCTGGTTCAGTCAATTACAATTGATCTTACAAAATATCAGCGAATTGCATCTCTGGTCGTGGCAACGCTAATGTCCCTGATGATTTTTTGTATCCCCGGGGACCTCATGCCCCGCCGGCTTTTTAACACGGAAAACAAACAACTGGTTGATTACAAAGAAGGAGTATCCGCCACTGTAACGGTGAACACAGTATTCGGCATCGATGAGCAGGAACGCCTACTCAGTGTTTCGGGGACCGGGATTGCAGGTGATGGCAATGAAATCCGAAGTGCCCAGAAGACATTAGGACATTTAGGCGCTTTACTGAATCCGAGTGCCGAAAAAATCCTTACGATTGGTTTTGGGTCCGGCGAAACAACTGATTGCCTGGTTCGTCATAACCTTAAAGAAATTGACTGCGTGGAGATCTCACCGGAAGTTGTTGAACTGTCGCTGCAATATTTTAATCATATCAATCTTGGCGACAAGCTTCAGGATCATGTTCGTATGATTTATATGGATGCAAAAAACTATCTTCACCTTACAGCAAAACAATATGATTTAATCCTAAACGATGCAGATGCCCCTCATAATCCGGGTAGTTCCGCCCTATTTACAAAAGAGCACTTTCAAAACGCGAAGCAACACCTGGAGCCGGAAGGCCTTTTCGTCACCAAGCTTCATGTCAATCGCATCACCCACTCTTCATTTGACAGCATCCTGGGAACATTTCTGGACGTTTTTCCCCATGTAACGGTATGGTTTCCAACCACAAAACCATACAGCATGATCTACCTTGTCGGATCTGAGCATTCGCAGCGATTTTCGATAGCAGAAGTTCGCCGAAATCTGATTCAATCATCTATTCGTCAAAGTTTGACGCATATGAATCTTCAGACCGACAATGATTTTTTCAGCTGGTATATTGGCGATGAACATGATTTAAAGCACTACCTTAAAACGTACCATGCAAACTCCGATAATTTCCCATATGTTGAGTTCTATCTATTACAGGATGTTGCCGGAGACAAAGAACTGCTGAATCAATTCATTACATCGGTCCGTCAAAAAGATTCTCTCCTGAAACACATTACCTGGTCCGGCATATCAACACAAGAAAAACAAAGATGGCTTCAATACCAAAACAGGCTCTATGATGTTTCAACAGACTTACTGGCCTCACACTGCGACAGGAATCTGCTCTCCAGACTACAGCTCATTATCAATGCTTTAGAACGATTGCCTGAGAATCAGGCACTCCGGGATCAGGAGGACAAGGTTTTATCTATTTTTCGTATGAAAATCGGCTCCGGCCAGATCAGGAGTCAAACGATTCATGAAGCGGCGGATAACTTATTACAGCAGAGCCCGAATATAGCCGTTGCATGGCTTCTCAAGTGCTGGGCATACCAGAAATCAGGAGAATATACAAACTCCATAGATGCAGCTAACAAGGCTCTTTTAATGGATCCTTTTACAGTGGCCATCTTAGAAACTATTGGGCAATTATTGCTGGAGTTGCAGAAACCAGGGGAAGCTGTAAATTATTTTCAATGGGCAATCGATTTGAAACCGGAAACAGCCAGGCTATATTACCAATTGGGGATTGCATATGAGCAAGGGCGACAAGTTAATGAAGCTGAAAAATCATTTCGGGATGCCTTGCTGAAAAATCCGAGTTACCTAAACGCCAGTCTGGCATTAAAGAAATATTAACTTTCTAAGTCGAAATTTTTGAATACCGACATTGTGCATATTCCCTGCCGCGATCTGGGATGTTGTGTCAAATAGCAGTTTCCCTGCCAAAAAAAGTTTTCCGAACAACACATCACAATCAAGCGCATCCATTAAAAATTCTTAATTCGGCCTCCTTTTCATTATCAACAAATAACGGCCATCACGTTCACATATTTTCATACTCAGGGAACAGGAAAATCTTCGATTTGCTGGGTTCAATGGGAGTCAATGACGGCCTTCGTTGCCCAGACAGGTTTATTATTAAAGGTCACGATATCAGATTCCCAATTGTTTCTCCGCACACGGAATGCAGGCGGTTTTCCCGGCAACTTTCCGAATCCGGGTTTCCATGGCTTCCTCACCGCAAAATTCACAGGTAACGGACTTGAAGATCCGGGCCGGCGCCGGGGCGTCAATTGCCACTTCCCTGGATTGAATAATTTCTTTTTCCGGGACAGTTAACAGCCAGTCAATGAATTGCGCCCGGTCCTGTCTTAAATTTTCCGGAATGCCGCCGAAATTAAAGACCACCCGCACCCCTTTTTTCGATTTGCGCTCATACAGGGTATACACATGCTTACCATAGTCCTTAAAAATCAGGTTGCCTTTGCCGAAAGTGCAGCCGGAAAGAACCTGCAGGGCATCCACGCCGCAGGCATTATTTTCGACAATGGCCACGAGCTCTTCATCTTCCGACCGTTTTCCAGGAAAAAAAGACAGGGCAGCGGTTGTCATTCGATATCCAATGGCCAGTCCGGGGCAGCTGTGCCCGTGAAATGCAATCAGATCCTTGTACTTAACGTCCATCATCGGACTTACTCCTTAACAGAGGTTTATTTGGACTCACCTGTTTTCATCTTTTTAAGCAACTCGCCAAGGCCTTCAAACGGTTTGTGAGTCAATGTCGGCCCATCCTCTGCTCTGCTGCCGGTCGGAGACCCCTCATACCACTGGGACACCTCCATCCGCGAATGCTCATTGTCATGGCAGTAAAGACACAGCAGTTCCCAATTGCTTCCGTCCGGCGGATTATTATCATGGTCATGGTCTTTGTGATGGACAGTCAGTTCCCGCAATCTCTTTCCCTCGAATTCCCGTCCGCAGCGGGCGCAAATCGGCGGAAAAAGCTTGAGCGCCCTTCCCCTATATGATTTTTCCTTCAGTTCCCGGTTGCGGCGGGCTTCTTCGAGCATCTCTTCCATCCAGCTCTTACCTGATGACATATGAATATCCTCCCGTGGTCCAATTGACCGACACATATTTTTA
Source organism: Desulfococcus sp. (assembly GCA_024641805.1). Lineage (GTDB taxonomy): Bacteria > Desulfobacterota > Desulfobacteria > Desulfobacterales > Desulfosalsimonadaceae > SURF-3. The sequence goes on along the minus strand of JAHECJ010000072.1, from coordinate 338 downwards.
AAAATGGAAATTCAAAAAAACATTCGGATATAACAGAATAAAGCAAGATAAATACGAATTCAATACATTATCAATGATGAATGCGCATAATGAGAGCCGATTTTAACGCCTTAAAAACCGGTTCAATCGTTTTTCAATTCCCTGCCAATGGAATTTCATACCCTGCATTGCGGTAGATATCGCGGATTTTAATCAAATCGTCTTTTTTGGATGTGCCGGGAAACATGTGGCCCAGAATCAGCAGCTGTTTTTTCTGAGCATCTTTATATAAAAGGACAATGGGAACGTTTGCTTTATCGGCAATATGCCAGAACCCTGTTTTTATCTGCTTGACTTCC
>JAHECJ010000071.1 GCA_024641805.1 Desulfococcus sp. | reverse complement strand
TCTTTGATGGCGTCCGCTGCTTTTAATATCGCCGGGTGTCTTGATGCCAGTGTTTTGCCGTGAACATCCCAAAATTCCACGTGAGGACCGCATTCCGGGCAGGCATTGGGCTGTGCGTGAAATCGCCGATCCCGGGGATCGGTGTATTCCGCCAGACAGCTTTCACACATGATAAAATCGACCATGGTGGTGTTCGGGCGGTCATAGGGCAGCTTCCGGATGATGCTGAACCGGGGGCCGCAATTGGTGCAGTTGGTAAACGGGTACAGGTATCTCCGGTTGTCCGGATCACTGATTTCGGCCAGGCAGTCCGGGCACGTGGCGATATCCGGCAGAATAAAAGCGCTTTTACTGCCCTTATCATCGCTTTTCCGGACCTCAAAAGCGGAAAATCCCACCGGGTCCAGAAAGGAAAATTCAAGACTTTGAATCGCGGCCAGGGGCGGCTTTTCCTTTTCTACGGAAAGGAGAAACGTGTTCAAGTGATCCGTATTGCCTTCGATTTCAATCACGACCCCCTGGGTGGAATTGATGACCCATCCGGTGAGTCCGAGGGAGGTGGCGAGCCGGAAAACAAACGGCCGGAATCCCACCCCCTGAACCGCCCCCTGAATGATGATTTTCAAACGGCGGATCGCGCCGCCGCGATGACTGGTTTTCTCCATCACTCCGGATCAACCTTGCTATTTCATATGTTCGGTGGTGTTAAAGGAATAGGATTCAACAACATTGTTATTGTCAAAACGGATGACCAGGTCCGTTGTGCTAGCCTCTCCGAAGAGTTTGTATCGATACTTGCCGTATGTCCATATATTTTGACCGTCTTCGATACCGATCCGCCAGGGCGGCCCGAATACTTTCCGGATCTCCTGCTGCGTCGTTTTTTTGATCTGAATTCCGGAGACTTTTTCAACGGGGAAATCTTTCCCCACCGTGGCGCAACCGATCATCACCAGTGATATGGCCAGCAGCAGCATCCCTGTTTTTACAAATAAAGCATGTTTGAGACCGGAAAAAGCCGGGAACTGACATCTTGAAAGCGGCATGGGTTTCATCTTGGTTTCTCCTTTAAAAAATATTTTTTTTAACATTCCTGGTGGCTGCTTTATTAAAATATGGATTAAAGCACGTCAATTGAATCAATATTTAAGGGGTTGTAGTAAAACATCATGGGTGCCGGCAATTTTAACGCCTTATGGCAAACGAAATAGTTTTTCAAAAGCCGGTTAATCCCCCCACCGTGCTCTCGTGCCCCGGGCATCCACATGCACAAACGGGCAATGTGACGGTGTTTTGTGATACCAGCCGAGACCCCCCACAAACATATCGTAAAAGGATTTTCCATAGAGACCGTCAATAATATTATAGATAACTTCGGCGTCTTTCCAGTCAATACTGCCGTCGTTGTTGAGGTCGTCCATGCAATCGTCCTTTGGATTTTCGTCGATGAAGATGTCTGCGGCACCGCCCCAGACATGGCGGCTGTATTTTACATTCCCGATTTCTTTATTATAATACGGCGTTCGATACCCACTGAGCACATAAAAAGAATCGCATCGATATCCGTGATTGTTGATCTGTTCCAGAATCAGTTCAAGCTTCAGCAAAAGCTTTGTCCGGAGGACCATATATTTGGGAAACCCTCCGTTTTGCTTGCATAGGAATTGACTGAGTTTAAAATGCGGGGATATCTGAACGTCGGCATTTTCGGGGGTGACTTCGACAAATCCTCTGGGCGGCTTGTAAACGGATAGATTTTTTAACGGAATTCGGGGGTATGAGCCGATACGGTAATGGTTCAGTTCTTTCTTCCCTTTTACTGAAGTATAGGGAACCTGAACAAAAAAAAGAAGGGTCATCACCTCTTTGGAAGTTTCCGATTTAATGATGATCGGGTAATGGCCGTTATTATCCGGTGCCTGCCATTGACACATCCGGTCGGATGCCCGCTTTGAAGGCCGGATTACATTCCCAGAGGTCGAGGTAATGGAAAATTTCTCGTTCCCGTCGTCGGACATAATTTCAAAATTAATTTTTTCTTTCGGAAGAACAAAGAAACTCATGAGCCGATAAGGCGAGACATGGTCTTTCACTTTAACGGAAAACGTTGTTTTTTGCGGATCAAATGAAGATTCCGAAAACCCGTCGGATGAAACAATAAAAACAAAAAGCAGCACAAGACTCAGGTAACGCAAGGGGGTAGTGAAAAAAATGATGTTTTTCATTTCAAAGGGTCCGATCCACAGGATTTTGGAATTCCATGGCCCCGAGCAATTTCGCATCGCGTTCGTAAATATCATTCCTGAACTGGATTTTTCCGTCTGCCGATACCCATGCCGTCCAGTATAATATATGGACCGGGATGGGGGTGGGCAGTGAAACAGTTTGTTCCTCGCCGGACGCGATGGCAAGCAGGATTTGATCCCGTGTCCATTTAGGATTTCCGGAGAGCACAAGCTCCGCCAGTTCGATGGGTTTTTCAATCCGGATACACCCGCTGGAGAAAGACCGGGAGGTTTTGGCAAACAGATCCCGAGAGGGCGTATCATGAATATATACGTTAAATGGATTCGGCAGCATGAATTTGATCTGTCCGAGCAGATTCCACGGGCCCGGGTCCTGACGTAAATGGTAGGGAAAATTCCGGGGCGTCAGGGAGCGCCATTGAACGTCTTCCGGGGTCACTATTTGCATATTTTCCCCCCATCCGCTGATCACTTTAATGTGCATGCGGTTCAAGTAATCCGGGTCCAGTTTTACGTGGGGGAGGATATCCTCCTCTGCGATTTTGGGGGGGATTTCCCAATAAGGGTTGATAACCATATAGGTCATTTTATCGCTGAAAACAGGTGTGCGGCGATAGGCTTTGCCGACCACCGCCTTCATGTCCAGGATCTCTGTTCCGGTATCAAACACAGCCAGATTAAAGTCGGCGATATTGACGATGATATGGCGTTTGCCGAGGTCCTGTGGGAGCCATCGCCATCTTTCCATGTTAATCTCAATTTGTTGAATGCGGTCTGAAATTCTAATGTTCATTTGGTTCAATGTATCCGGTCCAACGATGCCGTCGACATCCAATCCATTGCGGTGTTGAAAGAGTTTGACCGCTTCTTCGAGGGCCTGATCAAAGTAATCATCCGAAACATCCGGATCGGATGTTAAATCATCCGTTGCCATTAACCGTTCCCGGATTTTAGGGACGCGCGGACTGCTGTCGCCCAGCTCCAGGATCGGCCCGGACGGGACGGCCGGCCAGCCTCCCTGCACAAAGATCCTGCGATAATCTGTCAGCGCATCGCGGAGCTTGAAATAACCATCATAGCGGGGACAAAGGTTTCTCAAGCTTTCGGGTATGCGCCGGGCGGTGATGGCATCTTCCAAAACACGGGGCATATCCATTTCGCGAAGGTTGGCAAACCATTCCGTATCGGTGGTTGCCGGGTTGATTTTACCTTTTACCAGATGCGCGCCATAGACCAGAAAAGCATCCGTGAGGAGGAGATCCAGATCCGTTAATTGCCCCGGGTCCAGTGGGGCGAAGTTCAGCTGGTCGTGCTCTATATTCCCGAAGATATTGTTTATCTGCACCAGATGATAATCAACGGGATGCAATCCTTCCTCATCCGCTTTACCGATAGCGGTTATCAGTTGCTCGATAAGCGGGGTCGGGCCGTTTTCATCGATCCATGCCGGTTTGAAGGCACGCCGTTCATAGAATACTGGGAGAGCGGCTGAAGCATATATCGGCTCATGGTTGATTTTATAGGTCGCAACGGCATTGGTCTCGCACCGGCTTCGCAGTTGATTCTGAATTTCATCCATGATGGATCGGTTCTCGGCGAAAGCGCCGGAAGGTAAGATGAAATACAGTAAAAAGAGGCCAAGGACCAGAGTTGAATAAATAATAACAAAGGGTTGGTAGAACCCTAAAGAGCATCGGTTAAAATAATTACATTGATGGAATCTGTACTGATGCATATGCAAAATGTATCATTCCAAATGGTTTAAAAAATAAATGATCAGCTTGTATATTCTCAAAAAGTTCGGAAGATCTGCTGTTATGCTATCTAACTGGATTCCCGATTTGATTGAGAAGATACATCCGCTTCAAACAAACTTTTAGCGAGTTTAATGTAAAATTTTCAGTTTAGCAATCAAGATTCGGCAAGTTCAGGGACCACCGGATCCCATGCCTGTTTTTTTTACATATTGAAAAATAGTTTGATAATCCCATGACGCGGTTTTATCGGAAGGCCCCGTTAATTATCATATAAATATTTTAAAATCAAATAGTTATATAGTTAAGCAGGCGTCCTTTAGGATATGGCAAGCATATTGCAATGATAGCTGTTGAAGTTGCATTGATGTTTTGCCCGTGCATATCTGCCGGCTGGAGAAAGGATGCCATGTTTCATTCAACCCGGTTTAAATTTATTTTCAGCTTCCTGTGTGTTTCTTTTCTGGTAGGAGGAATATCCCTCTTTATCGGCGCTCGTCTGCTGTACGATACCGTGCTGAGGGAAGCCACGAACCAGACACGGCTGGCATTAAATGCGGCGGAGGATGTTTATCATACCAATGTCCGTTTCATTGATCTGGCTTTAAACATCACCACCCTGGGCCAGGGGTTCCGTTCTTCGTTTATTGACCGGAATGTGCCGGATCTGATCGACCGCCTTGAACGCATGGCCAAAAACGCGGATTTGGATTTCTCGGGGATAGCGCTGAGCGACGGCCGGACATTATTCCGTATCGGTGAAAAAAACCTGGGGAAAGAAAATTCAGAGCCGGATAATCCGGTTGTCCGGTATGTGGTGGACAAAGGGGTTGCGATCGCGGGAACCATTGTTGCCAATCGCTCGTTTATAGCGCTTGAAGCACCGGCCCGTGCCGGACAGATTAAAATGTATCCTTTACAGATTGACGGCCAGGATGCGGTCGGCGAAAAACCCGGGGAAGCATGTCTGGCCATTGCCGCGGCCATCCCGATATTCGAGTACCGGACAACCGGAAAACTGCTGGGAATTCTCTATGGGGGCAGGGTACTGAATCAAAGCACGGAAATTGTCGACTCCGCCCGAAAGTCTGTTTTTTTTGATGAAATTCAGCCCGAAACCACCATGCCCGCTGCCACCATATTTTTCGACAGGTACCGAATCGCAACCAATATGATTGACCCGCAGGGGAACCGGGCCATCGGATCTTCTGTCTCAGACACAGTCAAACAGCAGGTCATTGTCCGGGGAAAAGAGTGGACGGAACGCCGGGAGGAATTAAACGATCAGTATATATCCGCGTACATGCCCATTGCCGATGTTTTCGGCAAGCGGGTCGGCATGCTGTCGGTGGCTATTTTGGAATCCAATTATTCCGCGGTTCAGAAAAAACTCATTATTATATTTATCGCAGCCACCTGTTTCGGTGCTTTGATTGCCATGGGAATAGGTTATTTTCTGGCGCGGAGGATCATGGCCCCGGTGCACCGGCTCATTGCCGCCAGCCGGGAGGTGTCTGCGGGAACTATTTCACCGGATATCGGTCCCATCTCAAAAGACCAGGAAATGGCCATTTTGCAGAAAACGTTCAAGGATATGGTTGAATCCATGAAGCGCCGGCGAATGGCCAGTGAAACCAAAATTATACAATCCGAAAAGCAGGCAAGCGTGGGCCGGCTGGCGGCGGGAGTGGCCCATGAGATCAATAATCCTTTGACCGGCGTGTTGACGTATACCCACATGCTCCTCCGAAGAAAGGATCTCGGCGAAGATATCCGTTCCGATCTTCAGGTGGTCGCAGAATCCACCGAGCGGGTGCGTAAAATCGTCAAAGGGCTGCTTGATTTTTCACGCCAGACTAAACTGGATCCTGAATCGACGGATATCAATCGGCTGATGGACGCAACCATCAAGCTGATTGAAAACCAGGCGCTGCTCAAAGGCGTCAGCGTCGTTTTCACACCGGGAGACAGTCTGCCCATGATCGTTCTGGACCGCAGTCAAATCCAGAGTGTTTTTTTGAATATGATGTTAAATGCGCTGGACGCCACCAAACCCTCGGGTGAAATCCGGATTACTTCCAGCGCCTCGCTCTCGGCAAACGATATCGGGCACCCGGGGGTTGAAGTGACCATCGCGGACAACGGCTGCGGGATGCCGCCGGAACATCTGAATCAGATTTTTGATCCGTTTTTTACAACAAAAGAAGTCGGTAAGGGAACCGGACTCGGGTTATCTGTTTCTCAGGGGATTGTTAAAGAGCATGGAGGAAACATCCGGGTTCAGAGTGAATTGGGGAAGGGCACTGTATTTTTTATATGGCTGCCCATAGACAGACAGGTGACGCAAAATGAAAGTTCTGGTAGTTGATGATGAGGGTATTGTTCTTGAAAGCTGCCGAAAAGTCCTTGAATCGGAAGGCTTTGAGGTGATTCCGGTAAATTCTGTGGATGAGGCGCTTTTCGCGATTGGCAAAGAACATCCAGGGTTGCTGCTGATCGATCTGAAAATGCCGGTCCATGACGGCATCTACCTGATGAAGGAATTGAAAAATCGAATGATTGATACGCCGGTCATTGTGATGAGCGGCTACAGTACCGGCGAAACGATACAGGAAGCCGATGCAATGGGAGCCTGCCGGTTTCTGCCAAAACCATTTACACCGGATGAACTGCTTGAAAACGTTCATCAGGTTCTGAAAGGAGACAACCCATGAAACAGATCAAAGCGCTGGTAATTGATGATGAACAGATTGTGCTCGACAGTGTGAAAAAGATTCTGGCCGACGAGCATTTTGAAGTCGATGTCACGTTGAGCGGCAATAAGGGTATCCGGATGGCCTTGAAGAATCCCTATGATATCGTATTGACGGATATCCGCATGCCGGAGGTCGGGGGTCTGATCGTACTCCGGGACATCAAACGGCAGAAACCGGGTTTGCCGGTGATCATTATCACAGGATATGCCAGTGTCCAATCCGCGGTCCAGGCCATGAAACTCGGCGCCTCGGATTATATTGAAAAACCTTTTGCGCCGGAGGACCTGGTCCGGTCAATCAAAGATGCGATCGATCATGCCAAACACCATGAACCGGAGCCCCAGTCTGTTATCCACCGTGCGGAAATGATCCGTGTGCTTGAAATGGCGGCATCCGACGACCAGTTCCGGCATGACCTGATGGAACTCGGCGCGGATGCCCTGGATGATTTCAATTTAAGCGGACCGGAGAAGCTTGCCGTAATTACGGGGGATATACGGTGGATTGAAGCTCAGATGGGACCGCTTTCATCGGCCCAGCGGCAATGGCTGGAAGCACGCCTGGGGGCCGAAGTCTGGTAAATAAAACTATTGGGAGAAGTGCCATGAAAAAAAGAGTGCTGGCAATTGATGATGAAAAAGTGGTCCTTGACAGTATCGCAAAGGTGCTCCGGGAAGAGGATTATGATGTAAAGACAGTCCAAAACGGTTCGGATGGCATTCAGTGTGCCGTCAATGAGCCGTTTGACATTGTGTTGACGGACATTCGAATGCCAAATACCGACGGCTTTAAGGTGCTTCGGGATATCCGAAAAGCCGGAAAATCCGTGCCGGTCATTATGATCACCGGATATGCCAGCGTCAGTTCGTCGGTTCAGGCAATGAAGCTCGGAGCAACCAACTATATTGAAAAACCCTTTACGCCCGATCAACTGCTCCGGACCATTGCCCGGGCACTCGTGGAATCATCTCAGGATTCGGGGGATGAGCAGACGCTGATTCATAAAAAGGAGGTCCTGAAAGTTCTTGAAAAAGGCGCGAAGGACGGTGTTTTTGCGCAGCGCCTGTTTAAGGAAGGTGCGGATGCCCTTGACAATTTTAACCTGACCCGTCAGGAAAAACTCGCTCTGATCACCAGGGATATCGGATGGATCGAGGACCAGATCGGACCCGTGAAACCCGAAATTAAAAAGTGGTTATCCGCATCATAAAAAAAATCAGGCTGAAAAAAAGGAGTGAACCATATGTCCCAGTCCATGCTGATCATTGATGACGAGGAAATCGTCTTAAATTCATGCCGGAAGATTTTTTCTTCCGAAGGATTTCATGTCGTGATTACGTCAAGCCCCGAGGAGGGCTTGCGGCTGGCATCGGATGCCGCCTATGATGTCATTCTGTGTGACTGGAAAATTCCCGGCTTTGATGGCCTGGATGTGGTGGA
>JAHECJ010000070.1 GCA_024641805.1 Desulfococcus sp. | reverse complement strand
ATTTTTTTTGACAGTTATTGTCAGCAAAAAAGATATAAAAATCAGGCTTGTGTATTTATATAGCGCCGTAATTTTTTCTCTTTTCTTTTTTATTTTCATTGCAGACAGGTACATCACCTTCAATTACATTTCCCATATCATCCCCATCGGAATTATGCTTATTGTTTATATAATGATATTATTTTCAAGGATTGCAGGGAGAAAAAGTCTTTCCGCCGTATTTAGCATCTTGCTGGTATGCGGAGCATGGAACTGCAACAATAACTTTCAAAAAAGATTCGGCTGGTTATATCCAAAATATTCAAGATATAAAGACTTCCATCCAGAAAACAGTTATCCATCTCTGGCCTATCAGACGCTGACTGACAAATATGATCCGCAAAATGAGGTTATTTTCGCAAATCTTCTCAGAGGATTTTACATTAGAGATATCGGACGAAAAATTAAATATATCGACATGCTCTCACACGGGCAATACTCATTTAAAAGCTTCTGGAAAGATATGAATACCTATGGTGCGGGCTGGGTGGTGTTTGATTATGAAAAACGATTTAATATTGATAATAAAATTCAGACTTATCTTAATAAATTTCTTAAAAAATATCATGGCAAAGGTGTGGATGACACCAATATCGAGATGTTTTATTTCAACAAAGAAATAATTCGTTCATCCATATATAAAATAAAACAACTTGCGCAAGAAAAGCATAAATCAACTCTGTCCGAGAAAAAGTAATCACTATTGGGACAGTTTGATTATTTTTCAAACCTATCACCCTTGTTTAACTATCTTGAATTTTAAATTAATATAGCCCCATAACTATTTAAAAATGCATATATTGATAGCTTCGGCAAAGGAACTCATTGCTATTTTAATCCGATTTTCCGGAATCCCCTGGATTATGCGGGAATGGGTTTTTCGCAATAAAATCTCGATCATTGTCTATCATGACCCATCGTCCGAGGCCATGGCATGCCATCTTGCATACCTTTTTTCACATTATCATATCATCTCGTTCACTGATGCACTGGATGCCATTTTATCAAAGGATTTAAGTAAACTTCCACCCAAAAGCATGGTGGTGACGATTGACGACGGCCACGCCGGAAATTTTGATTTATTGGCACTTTTTAAGCGCTATCGCATTAAACCGACAATATACCTGAGCAGTCATATTGTCGGTACCCATCGGCATTTTTGGATGAAGCGGGTAAAAGAACCGGCAAATTCCTACAAAAATGTCAACCTCCATCAATTATTATCTTGTTTGGAAAAAAACTATGACTTTACGCCGGACCGGGAATATTCAACCCGGCAGGCGTTAAGCCACCAGGAAATTGATGAAATGATGCCATGGGTTGATTTCCAGAGCCATGGAAGATATCATTTTAATCTGGCCATCTGTAATGATGCCGCAGCAAGTGCCGAAATAGCTGATTCAAATAGCGAACTGAAAAAATTATTGGGCCGGGATTGTGATCATTTTGCGTATCCGTTTGGAGATTATTCAGGCCGGGATGAAAAACTTGTTAAAAATAGCGGCTATATATCGGGAAGAACAACAGATCCGGGAGTAAACGACGAATACTCAGCCCCATACCGCTTGAAGGCGCTTGCAGTGATCCCTGACAATGCATCCATAAATATGCTATGTGCCCAGCTAAGCGGCCTTCCCGGTTATGCCACCTGTTTGCTTGCAAATATTTTAAAAATCATCAAATAGTTATTGCCAAACACGGACGCCAGAGTTGACATATGGAATTAAATATTTTGGAGCAACGTCCCATTCGGGGGACACATTAGCAACTATTCAAAATTTTATCGGAAATCGAGTAATTTTGTACAGAGCGTTTGACAGGATGACCATGAAAAATTCCTTTTATACAATTATTCAGGAAGTCAAAAACCGTTTCAAGTATCGCAGAGTCTTACATAGTTTTCTTGAGATACTTACCCGTTTTGGCATTCAGGTTACCCCCTACTATGTTTACCAGGAGAATCTGCCCCGGAGTGATTCCATCAACTTCGGCCACGGGTTTGAGAATTATAAAATAGTGTTTCTTGAGATTGAGGATATGAAGATAATTGGCCATATCGAAGGACGCAAAGTCAGGGAACAAGTCTTTTGCAACAGACTCAAGGCAGGCAACAAATGTCTCGCTGTCAAAAAAGGGGAGAAAATCGTGGCTTATACCTAGTGCAATCTGGATGTATTCGACTATCCCCCGGAAAGGGGAGAAAATCTTATGGAAAATGAAGCCTACTTGTTTGATGCATTTACACTGAGGGAATACCGCGGTCACAACATTGCTCCTTTCATGCGCTACAGTTGTTATCAAGAACTTTCAAAAATGGGATACAACACGTTCTACAGTTATTCAGATTACTTCAATGTGCCGGCAATCCGGTTTAAAGCAAAATTGGCCGCCAGGTTATTAAGGTTGTGCCTTTATATCCGACTTTTCAATACTTTCAGCGGACACTGGCAACTGAAGAAATACGCCGATATTTCTTCTGATCCGATTACCAATGGGGCGGGGGTCGAGTAATGCCGGTGACCCTAAATACTCGAATGGGCGGCCAAAACTCCTCGCCGGTTCAAATATCGAAAAAGGACTCCTGCCTGTGAAAACCCCGCCGATTCGAATCACCTTGATCGAGGGGTTAGATACGCTTTGGCCCAGAAAAAATGAATGGAATGCTCTGGTGTCGAAAGACCAGATGGGCACGATCTTCCAGACGTTCGAGTGGCACTATAGCTGGTGGAAAACCTTTGGGAATGATTTTAAATTGTTGCTGTTGTTGGCGGAAAAGGGCGATGAGTTGATTGGTATCGCACCGCTGATGGTCGACGAAATACAAATACTTGGCTGCAGGCAGAAAATCGTCAAATTTATAGGTACTGGGAAATCCGATTACTGTGATTTTATAATGGATCGTTCTCAACCAGCCGCCTTATCAGGAATCCTCCAGTGGTTATTCGACAATCGCAAACGATGGGATGTGATTCATTTGTCAGAGATTTCCAATGCATCTTCTCTATTAAAGGCTTTGCCGGATTTCTATACAAAATGCGGGTATCTGACATCCATCCATGAGCTTCATGAGGCGCCAACTATCATTTTGGGTGATCCTTCATTTGAACAGGGTCTGCTTAAAAAGAAAAGCCTTCGGAGACATTGCAACTTTTTTTCCCGGACAGGCCATTTGGAATTGAAGAATTATAAAGATACAGAAAAAATTTTACTTCAGTTGGACTTATTCTTTGAGCAACATGTCCGACGCAGGGCATCAACACACACTCCGAGCAAATTCCTGAATGGGCGGAACCGGGATTTTTGCAGAGAAATAGTAAGAACCTTAGCGCCTGAAGATTGGCTGCTTTTTTCTGTCCTGAGATTTAACGGAAAACCGATTGCATTCCATTTTGGATTTGAATATGAAAAACGATTCGTCTGGTACACACCTAGCTTCGATGTTGCATATCTCAAACACTCCCCGGGGCAGGTACTTATTAAATACCTGCTTGAATATGCAATTGAAAGCAAACTGATTGAGTTCGATTTCACCATAGGCGGAGAAGCCTTTAAATATCGTTTCGCCAATCACGTACGGACAAATTACGCTGTATTCGTGTTTCGCTCGTCACTTCTGTATAAACTCACACGATTTATAATTGCTTGTAAAATCTATTTGAAACGATCGCCCAAAATAGTCTCTCTTGGAGAAAGATTCATTGGGATGTATAAAAAAAGTTGTGGAAAAACCGGTTAAGTTGAAGCTTCCGTCGGCTATATGGCATGACGACCTAATGAGTAAATAAATTCAACAATCTATTGCATAATATTGAAAAATTATTGATGAATCATACACAGGGAAAACCCCACAGAATAAACATTCTGGTGGCAACGGATCACGGCGGATATAATGGAAATATTGCCGGGATTGGTCGTAATCTAAGTTACAAGTTACCGCATATCAATAAAAAGCGGTTTAATATCATTTTAGTCATTTTAAGAGATGATGGCTCCCTAAAAGCCAGACTTGCCGGAACAGGCATAAAAATTTACCATTTACACCGAAAAAAATTTGATCCGTTTATACTGATTGAATTTATTAAAATTATTAAAAAGGAAAACATTCATCTCCTTCATTTATATCAGTATGCATGCTCTAATTTTGGCAGACTTGCCGGAAAAATTACTGGTGTGCCCACGATTCTGCATGCCGGAGATTTAAATTACTACTACCCGTGGTATCAATGGTTGGCTGATCGGTTTTTAGCAAAGGCAACGGATCATGTCATTGCCGTATCAGAATCTGCAAAATCATCATATGCGAAAATCCGTGCAATCGATCCAAATAAAATTATTGTTATCCCGAACGCGGTTCCCACTGGTCATTTAAAACATCTGGGTTCAGATGAATGCCTTAAACTAAAAAAACAATGGGGGTTAAAGGAAGAATGCCAAATTGTCGGAACGATCACACGTCTGCATGATGTAAAAGGAAATGATATTTTATTAAAAGCAGCTCAACTTGTTTTGCAAACCTTGCCGGACACGCATTTTGTGATTGTCGGCGACGGTCCGTTGATGGATCAACTGAAAAAAAACGCATGCATGTTAAAAATTGACCGGAATGTTACGTTTACCGGCTATCAAAAGGATGTGGCCGGCCTGCTGTCCATTTTTGATGTAAAGGTCATTGCCTCGAATACGGAAGGATTTTCATTAGCACTCGTTGAGGCGATGGTAATGGGAAAAGCCGTGGTCGCAACCGCAGTCGGCGGAATCAATGAAATTTTAAAAGACAATGAAAATGGACTGTTAGTCCCTCCCCAACATCCAAAAGCGATGGCTGATAAAATTATTCATCTCCTGCAAAATGACCCCGAACGGAAAAGACTCGGTGAATGCGCATTGAATGACAGCCAAAGATTTAACATGGCCATTCACATGAAAATGCGTGAAGCCTTTTATGAAAAAGCAATAGCGGTTTCACAAAACTTGACAGAGAAAAGACATTCCTATGACCGATAAGATTCGCATTGCCATGGTGGCGGCATGCCCCTTTCCGCACCCCCGGGGAACACCTGTCCGCATATACCGGATGGCACAGATACTTTCCGAATTGGGCCATGAAGTGCATGTGATAACCTACCACCTTGGACAACGGGAACTGGCCACACCCTTTGTGATACACAGAATCCCGAATTTAAGTTTTTATAAAAAAACAAGTCCGGGCCCCAGTATCTTAAAACTGCTGATAGTGGATCAAATTCTGACACTCACGATACTGAAACTTTATAAAAAACATAAATTCGATATTATTCACGCGCACCATGTAGAGGGTTTTCTGTCCGCGCTGCCGGTCCGGCTTTTGGGGGACATTCCGATCATTTTTGATATGCATACACTGATTGCCACCGAACTTCCGTATTACCACCTATATCCGCACGAACGCTGGATTAAACGAATCGGCGGGTTTTTTGATGTATATCTTCCGAAATATGCGGATCATGTGATTAGCGTCACCGATGAAATTAAAAATTACCTGGAAACAAATCGTGTGATTCCGCACAGGAAGATTTCGGTGATTCCAAATGGCATTGAGCTTTCACATTTCTCTCAAGCTAAAGACAAGATATATCCGCATGGGGAAAATATTATTTTAGGGTTTGCCGGCAATTTTGCCCAATATCAGGGCATCGAAATTATGCTGGAAGCGCTGGGGGATTTAATACACACACACCCCCAAATTTGTCTCCATATGTACTCAAACGATTCGTTTGAAAGGTTTGCGCCGTTAATTGAAAAATTAAACATCTTCTCCCATGTCAAATTTTTTCCATCTGATTTCAATGAATTGCCCGAACAGCTGGCGCAGACAGACATTCTTTTAAACCCCAGACCGGATGGTGCGGGACACCCCTTGAAGCTCTTAAATTACATGGCTGCCGGTAAACCAATCGTGTCGCTTGCCGGTTCAGGCCACTTCCTTACTCATGGCGAAAATGCCTGGCTCTCAGCGGGAAACAGCCCGAAGGCATTTGCCGATGGCATCCGGCATCTTGCAGATAATCGGACGTTTGCTGCGGAGCTCGGCATTAATGCAAAAAAATTTGTGGGGCAAAATTTTTCCTGGCGGTCGCGGGGGGAAGACATTCTTAAAATTTATAAAACCCTTGTAAAAAGGAAAGTACGAAAAGATGGAAGAGTTTCGTGAAAAATTTATTTTAAATTTTACACCCACCGGCATGATCCCGACAAAAGAAATGACGCCCCATGTTCCGATACAACCCGATGAGATTATTGAGCAGGTATTGGAAGCCGCAGGGTTAGGCGTTAATATGGTCCATCTTCATGCCCGTGACTTGGAAACCGGTGAACCAACCTATAAAAAAGAGATTTACGGGGAAATCATCAGCGGTATCCGAAAAAAGAATAAGGATCTGGTCCTCTGCGTGTCAACGAGCGGCAGAAACTTTTCTGATTTTGAAAAAAGATCCGAGTGCCTTGAATTAGAAGGGACTGCCAAGCCTGATTGTGCCAGTTTGACATTGAGTTCCCTGAATTTCAACAGGCAGGCTAGCATCAATACTCCGGAAATGATCCAGAAACTCGCAAAAAAAATGCTGGATTGCGAAATAAAGCCGGAACTGGAAGTCTTTGACTTTGGCATGATCAACTATGCGAAATATCTTATCCGCAAAGGGCTCATCCCTCAGCCCTATTATTTTAACCTTATTCTGGGAAACATCGCCTGTGCTCAGGCGGATATGCTGAGCCTGGGTTTGATGATCAAGGAGTTGCCGGAAGGGGCCATCTGGTCTGTTGGGGGTATCGGAGACCGTCAGCTGCAGATGAACGCCATGTCCCTTGTTGCCGGAGGCAGTGTTCGGGTCGGGCTTGAGGATAATATTTATTATGACCGAAAAAGGAGTCTCCTGGCTCTAAACCGGGAACTGATTGAACGAATCCTCGTTGTTGCAGACGCAATGGGCCGAAAACCCTATTCACATAGAGAGGCCCGCGATCTTCTTGGTGTGTGAGTTAAATTCGAATGTAATGATCCTTATCCGCTTTAACAGCCATTTAAGGGCTTTTGGCATTATTGGTTTACAGTGGTTTACGACATGTCGCATTAATCAGGTCACCCTGCCGGAGATCATCGAAAAACCCCATGAAATATAAACAATATGAAATTGTTCAGTACCACCCCGACCTGCTGGACGGTGTATTGCAGGCATTGCAGCCGCTATGGGGTGATGATCATGAAAATAACCGCTCCTACTTTCACTGGAAATACACCCAGAATCCGTACACTGAAAAAGAATTGGGTATCGTCGCGCTGCATAAGAATAAAGTCGTCGCTTTCAGAGGGTATTTTGCCACACGTTGGAAAATATCAGAAACTGAAAAAAAATTTATCATTCTCATTCCCGGTGATGTTTGCGTTGACCCGGTTCATCGGCGCAGGCATCTGGCCTTGATGACCGCTAAAATGGCAAGGCAGCAATATGAACACTCCTATCCGATTTTTTTTAGTTTCAGCTCTAACAAACTATCCACCCCCCTTACTTTTAAGCAGGGATATGTGCCCATCGTCTCAAGAGGATATTTAAACCGATACAATTTACCGGGACTCGCCAGGTTTGCACTTTCCTCCAGATTAAACAGAAACCTTACCGATATTGCGATACCCATAGGCTGCTTTAAAGACATAGAAGTTTCGGAACACCCAAAACCGGTTCAAATGTCCGATCTTGCTTCCCGACAGAACTTTCCTGGTGCAAAAATTTATCTGGACCAGGATGAGACCTTTTTTAACTGGCGATTTGAAAATCAACGGAAAAAATATGTGTTCTATTTTTGTAAAAAAAATAACGAAATTACAGGTTACATGGTAGTCCGTGTGATGCCCCAAAAAAACAGAGGGTTTATTATCGATTATGCGGTTCCGGACGAATTTACAGCATTAAAGCTGGCAGCGTTTCCAATCAAAAACAAACATTTCAATGTCCTGTCGATCAGCGCCTACAGTGTTGCCGGTCCGATGGCCGCCGCGCTGATAGAATTAAACTTCAAGAGCGCTGGCATCTTAAGATCGGTTGAAAAATTCATTGACGGAGAGTGGCCGCTGTTTGTTCGCCCTGTTGCGCAAAATTTTTCGGATCAGGATTTTTATATTGAGGGCATAGATATCAGGAATTTCCGGAACTGGTCGTTGAAGGAAATTTGTTCGGATGGATCA
>JAHECJ010000069.1 GCA_024641805.1 Desulfococcus sp. | reverse complement strand
TGGGGAGCCAAAACCAAAGTAGACCTGATTGAAAAGAACTTTTCAACGCTGCTGACGGTTGATCTCCCGAATCAGCGGCTTCCGGGCAGTCAGCATCTTGATTATAATGCGATCGTCAATGCCCTGCAGACAATCTCCACTGAAATTGTTTTGGAAGATCTGCTCAAGAGCCTCATGAAAATCGTACTTGAGAACGCCGGTGCCCGAAAAGTACAGTTCCTGACCATTAAATCCGACCGAATGTTTTTGGAAGCGCAAAACAACATTGATTATGAGGAAACCATTGTATACAAATCCCTGCCCGCGGACAGCCAGCTGGACCTGTTCTATCCGGTACTGAATTACGTGAAACGAACTCAGACGTATATGGTAATGGATGATGCCGGCAGCGAGGGCGATTTTACCAGGCACCCCTATGTCCTGAAGTATCAGCCGAAATCCGTGTTATGCCTGCCGGTGATAAGGCATTTGCAAATGGTGGCCCTGTTATATATTGAAAATAATATTACCCCGGCGGTCTTTACACCGGAACGAATCAAAATCTTAAGTTTGCTGGCATCCCAGGCGGCCATTTCACTGGAGAATTCCCGTCTCTATGAAAGTGTCATTCAAAATGAAAAAGAATTGCGTGAAATTTCGGAAAAACGCGAGGAAGAATCACTGCGCTATCAGGCACAACTGCGGTCACTGTCTTCCGAACTGTCGCTGACCGAAGAACGGGAGCGCCGGAGAATCGCCAGTGACCTGCACGACCGCATTGGACATGCACTGGCGAATGCCTCGATGAAACTCCGCCTGGTCAAGGACGCGGTATCCACCTCCAATGCGTCAAAACATATTGATGCAATCCATTCGCTGATTGACCAGTCCATCGCCGACACCCAGACCTTGACTTTTGAATTAAGCCCTCCCATACTGTATGACTTGGGACTGGAAGCAGCCCTGGACTGGTTGACCGAGCAAACGCAAAAGCAGCATGACATCCAGGTTGAATTTATTGAGGACTTCACCCAGAAAACCATTGATGAAAGCCTTCGGATCCTGCTGTTTCAAGCCACCCGGGAATTGCTGCATAATGTCGTGAAACATGCCCGTGCGACGAAGGTCAGCGTCTCCATCGCAAAAGAAAATGATTTTGTCCGCATTGAGATTCGCGACAATGGTGTCGGATTCGAAGCAACCAAAAAGGAGACCGGAGTCAAAAAAGGCGGTTTTGGAATTTTTTCAATCCAGGAACGGTTGAAGCATCAGGGAGGACAACTGAAAATCAACTCGGATCCTGAGTCCGGATCCGTTGTTACAATTTTATCCCCTATGACGGCAAGGGACGCGAATCAGCTAAACTGAACGTAAGTTGACCATCAGAATAGGAAATACATATGGAAACAAAAATTCTGCTTGCAGATGACCACAAAATCACACGTGACGGTTTGAAGGCCCTGCTTGAAAACCAGAAAAACATGATCGTTATCGGTGAAGCGGAAAACGGACGGCAAGCGGTCCGGCTGGCTTTGGAACTGGCCCCCGATGTGATTGTAATGGATATCAACATGCCGGAATTAAACGGCATAGAAGCGACCCGGCAAATTATCGCCGAGTTGCCGGATACCAAGATCATTGCTCTTTCCATGTATTCGGACAAACGCTATGTCGTTGGTATGCTTAAGGCCGGCGTTTCGGGATATCTGCTGAAAAACTGCGCTTTTGATGAACTGGTTTCAGCTATATCCGCGGTTGTCGCCAACCAGAACTACATGAGCCAGAAAATCGCCAACACGGTGATGAAGGATTACGCAAATATTCTGGAAAGCAGCGACACTTCCCCGGCCTCCCAGCTGACCGCCCGGGAAAGAGAAGTATTGCAGTTAATCGCGGAAGGGTTGAAAACAAAAGATATCGCCACCCGAATTCACGTGAGCGTCAAAACGGTTGAAACCCATCGACAGCAGATGATGCGAAAATTAAATGCAACCAGCGTTGCGGAACTGACCAAGATTGCCCTGAAAGAAGGATTGACGTCGCTGGATACATAGAAAATCAGGTGGCAAATGAACCGCAGAATATCGAACAAGAAATATCGAATTTCGTTGTAATCTCTTTGACTTCTGCGGTTTAAAATTCTTTCTTCACTATTCTACATTATCCAGAAAAAGGATCGATGCTCTTAAATTAAAGGCATTGTGTCCAAGCCCAAACCTTATATTCTAAATTTTATCTATTTCCCTTCTCCCCAATTCAAAATCAGGATTTTCAGCCTGATATTTCAGGGTTTCCCCGATTGAATTCCTGGCTGATTTACGCCATATTCTTTTGTAAACAATGTTTACATATAAAAGTAACGATTAAACTTTAAATCTTTGATTTCAAAAATAACTTAGGTTCAAGGGGGAAACAATGCAAAAGCGATCAGTAATCAGTATATCCATCTTATTAACCGTCATTTTCCTGCTGCCGGTCAGCGGCCTTGCCGGCGGAAGCAGCTATACATGTGATACAAAGTATCCCATCGTCATGGCTCACGGCATGGGGTTTTCAGCAAAAGTATTCGGCATTGTGGATTACTGGTGGGGGATTCCGGAAGCTCTGGAAAACGAAGGCGCAGATGTGTTTATTACTTCCGTGAACGGCATGGACAGCACCCGGGCCAAAGCCACTGATTTCAAAAACCAGTTTCTTCAGATTAAAGCGATTACCGGCGCAAAGAAGCTCAATATTATTGCGCATTCCCACGGGACTCTCTATACCCGGGACGCCATCTCCAACCTGGGACTTTACCCCTATGTGCAAAGCTATACCAGCATTGCCGGCCCTCACCGCGGAAGCGCGCTCGCGGACATTGTTGTCGGCGTTGTTCCGAATTCAATGGAATGGCTGGTAGGAGATACGGTTGATTTCTTATATACATTCATTTTCGGCGACACCAACCCCAACAGCCTGCAAAACGGGTATGACCTGACCCGGCCCTATATGCAAAACGTATTCAACCCCCAGACTCCGAATATCGGCGGAATTTACTATCAGAGCTGGGCTGCTAAGGCGAAAATCGGATGTCCGAGCGTTGTCCTGGCCCCCACATGGCTGGTCATGCTGGCGTATGAAGGCGATAATGACGGTCTGGTCAGCGTAAACAGCGCAAAATGGGGAAACTTCCGCGGTGTCGAGGATGCCGCCTGGTACAGCCCCGGATGCGACCATGCAAATATTGTGGATCAACTCTTCGGCATCACCCCGGGTTTTGACGCGCCGGAATTTTATGTAGATATCGTCAGCGACCTGAAAAACAGAGGATACTGATCACAAACTCAATGATGTAAACTAAAATTCAACGCATTGACAAAAAAAGGGTGCCGTACAGCACCCTTTTTTAATTGTTCCGTCACCAATAAATGCTTTACCAGGCTGTTAAAAAAATTGCTCTTAACTATAAGGCGTTAAAACTGACGCTCATAACGTTTTTCAACAACCCGATAAGAAAAAAATCAGGTTTTTCGAAGATGCATTTCAGGGTTTCCCCTATTGACTTAACTTAACCTTTACGTCAAAGTATATCTAAACGTTGTTTACACAAAAAAATCAGGATCAACTTTAAAATCCTGATTCGCAAAACCAAGCAAATATTTTTTTTGTAATTTTAATTCAGGGGGAAACATGAAAAAGCTGACTTTAATCGGTTTAACAATTTTTTTAGCTGCCATTTTTTTAGTGCCCATAAATGTTCTTGCCGGTGGAAGCAGCTATACATGTGATACAAAATTCCCGGTTGTCATGGCCCACGGAATGGGTGCATCTGCTGAAATTCTGGGCATTGTGGATTACTGGTGGGGAATTCCGGGAGCCCTGGAAGATGAAGGCGCCAATGTCTACATCACCTCTGTCAACGGAATGGACAGCACGCGCAACAAAGCCATTGATTTTAAAAATCAGTTTCTCCAGATTAAAGCCATCACCGGCGCCGCAAAATTAAATGTTATCGGACATTCTCACGGAACGGTTTACACCCGGGACGCCATCTCCAATTTAGGCATTGGCCAATATGTGGCAAGCCATACCAGCATTGCCGGTCCTCACCGGGGGAGTGCAGTCGCTGACGTCATCGTCGGCGTTGTTCCGGACTCCCTGGAATGGCTGGTTGGTGACACCCTTGATTTTGTTTACGCCTTTATTTTCGGCGACACCAACCCTAACAGCCTGGAAAACGGCTACAATATGACCCGCCCTTACATGATCAATACATTCAACCCCCAGACTCCGAATGTCGGCGGAATTTACTATCAGAGCTGGGCTGCCAAAGCCAAAACATCCTGCCCGAGTGTTATCCTTGAACCCACATGGCTGATCATGCTGGCATATGAAGGCGCCAACGACGGTCTGGTCAGCGTAAACAGCGCGAAATGGGGAAACTTCCGGGGCATTGAGGATGCCGCCTGGTACAGCGTTGGTTGCGATCATTTGAATATTGTCGGTCAGCTGTTCGGTATTACCCCGGGTTTTGACGCACCGGAATTTTATGTTGATGTCGTCAGCGATCTGAAAAACAGAGGGTACTAATATCTTCGTTTAATAAAAGATTAATCGACAAAAAAAGGGATGCCCAACCGGCATCCCTTTTTTTATTTAAAGCTGGTAACTCTTAATTTTTTTCATCCATACAGGTATTCAGTTTCACGTGTAAACCGTAAAATCTGTCTCCATTATTTCTATTTATCCCGATGCAATCCCTGTAATTTTATCATCGCCTCTTGAAAGCGTTTTCAAAGACAAAAATAAATCCCCGATCTCTTGCGACGAATTGTACCTGTTTAACCAATGTAATCAGGAGCGTTGGTTTTTTGCATTCAGTATTGAAATTTTCATTTGTTTGCTGATACATCTAATTCGATTGATCATAAAAAACCAGGCAGGAGAAATAAAACAATGCATTATGAAGGCAATATGATCCGACCGCCGAGCGAGGCATACAGCATACTGCTTCAGGCCACCGTGGGGTGCTCCCATAATAAATGCACCTTTTGCGGCGCTTATAAGGGCGAACGGTTTAAAATCAAATCCGACGACATCATTCTGGCGGACATTGCGTTTGCCGCCCAATACTGCAGAAACCAGGACCGGCTTTTTATCTGCGACGGGGATGCGCTCATCATTCCCCAAAAAAGACTGGTGATGATGCTAACCGAAATCAAAAAACAGCTCCCCTGGGTGAAACGTGTCGGACTTTATGCGAATTCCAAAGGGATCAAAATGAAAACCGAAGAACAGTTGAAAGAGCTTCACGATCTGGGACTCGGCATCGCCTATCTGGGGCTTGAAACCGGAGATGACGTAACCTTGAAAAACATTCACAAGGGGGCGACGGCCGACACGATGATCGAGGTGGGCAAGAAAATCCGCACCGCAGGCGTCGCGCTTTCCATAACAGTCCTATTAGGGATTGCCGGACGGGAGCGTTCGCAGATCCATGCGGAAGCCACCGGAAAAGTCTTAACAGCCATTGACCCCGAATATGTCGGGGCGCTCAGCCTGATGCTGATCCCGGGCACACCGCTGTATGATGACTATGAGTCCGGAAAATTTCCATTACTCGAACCCATTGAGATGCTTCGGGAAATCCGGACCATGATTGAACATACCGAATTGTCGAACGGACTGTTTCATGCCAATCACGCGTCCAATTATCTCCCTATCCGGGCCAAATTCCCGGAAGAAAAACAAAAAACGCTCCATTTAATCGACGAAGCCCTGAGTGGACGGGTGAGATTAAAGCCTGAATTTTTAAGAGCACTTTAATCATTTTATTTTACAAGAAAAATATCAAATAAATACTAATTTTAAAGGAGAAGTTCGAGATGAAAGAATGCCCGGCCGGATTAGAAATTGACACCCTGTGCGTGAATACCATTCGCACCCTTTCCATGGATGCGATCCAGAGAGCAAACTCCGGCCATCCCGGCGCGCCGATGGGACTTGCACCGGCTGCCTATGTTCTCTGGACCCGTTTTTTAAAACACAACCCCAAAAATCCGGACTGGTATGACCGGGACCGCTTTGTCCTTTCAGGCGGCCACGCTTCCATGCTGCTTTACAGTCTGCTCTACCTTACCGGTTATGGCTTGACTTTGGATGATATTAAAAACTTCAGACAATGGGGCAGCAAAACACCGGGCCATCCGGAATACGGGCATACCATCGGCGTAGAAACAACCACCGGGCCACTGGGCCAGGGATTTACCAATGCCGTTGGAATGGCCATGGCGGAACGCCATCTATCCAGCCTGTTCAACCAGCCCGGTCAGGAAATTATCAATCATAATACCTTCGTAATGTGCGGTGACGGGGACATGATGGAAGGCATCACTTCAGAGGCCGCTTCCCTGGCGGGCCATCTGGGGCTTTCAAAATTAATCTGCCTGTATGATGACAATCGTATTTCCATTGAAGGAAGCACGGATATTACGTTTACCGAAGATGTGGCCCTCCGTTTTCAAGCTTACAAATGGCAGGTCATCACCGTGAAAGACGGGAACGACCTGAAAGAAATCAGCAATGCCATCGATACGGCAATAAATGAAACAGAGAAACCATCTCTGATCAAGCTCCGGACCCATATTGCCTTCGGCAGCCCCAACAAACAGGACACGGCGGACGCCCACGGCGCTCCCCTGGGGGAAGAAGAAGTGAAACTGACAAAACAATGCCTGGGGTGCCTGCCAGACGAACTGTTCTGTGTTCCGGAAGGGGTGCTGGACCATTGCCGAACGTTGGCCAAAAAAGGCGCCGAAACCGAAAAGAAGTGGAAAGCACTGTTTGATGCTTATCAAAATCAATTCCCGGATCTGGCTGCCCAATGGAAGGCGATGATGGCCGGGTCATACGGTGACCAATGGGAAGCCGCGCTCCCGGATTTTTCAGACAGCAAAGGGGCGATTGCCACCCGCAGCGCATCCGGCACGGTTTTAAATGCCGCGGCAAGCAAACTCCCTTCATTAATAGGCGGTTCCGCGGATCTCGCGCCATCAAATAAAACATTCATCAACGGGTCTTCCGAGTTCCAGAAAGACAGTTACAGCGGTCGGAATATCCGTTTCGGCGTTCGCGAACATGCCATGGGCGGCATATTAAATGGAATGAGCCTGCATAGGCTGCGGCCCTTCGGCGGCACATTTCTGGTTTTTGCCGACTACATGCGGCCATCGATCCGACTGGCTGCCCTGATGAACCAGCCGGTTATCTATGTGTTTACGCATGACAGCGTTGCGGTGGGTGAAGACGGCCCGACGCATCAGCCGGTGGAACACCTTACATCGTTGCGCATGATCCCTAATCTGACGGTAATCCGTCCGGCGGATGCCACGGAAACTGCTGCTGCGTGGCGCCATGCCATCAAGTCCAAAAGTACACCCACCGCGCTGATTCTGAGCCGCCAAAAGCTGCCACTCATCGACCGAAGCGAATTTCCGCCCGCCGACATGCTCGAAAAAGGAGCCTATGTGCTGGCCGACTCCGACGGCACACCGGACGTGATCCTCATCGCTTCCGGATCGGAAGTCGGCATCAGCATTGAAGCGGCAAAAAAACTGGCGGAAAAAAGGGTGACCGCAAGGGTGGTGAGCATGCCCAGTTGGGAATTGTTTGACAAAATGCCAATCGATTACAAGGACAGTGTCCTGCCGCCGGCTGTGAAGGCACGCGTGGCCGTGGAAGCCGGCTTGCCCCTGGGATGGGAAAAATATACCGGTGACAGCGGCACGATTATCGGCATTTCAACGTTCGGAGCATCCGCCCCCGGCGGAACCGTTTTGGAAAATTTCGGGTTCACTGCCGACAACATCGTGGAAACCGCAATGAAGGTGATTGGGAAATAAAAGGTAGAAGGTATAAGGCTAAAAGTCTAAGGTTGAAGATGGAAAAATAAAGGTTTCAGGTGTCGGGTGTCAGGATAAAATTATTTGGTTATCCACTTCGATTAAGTTAGACGGTCGGCACGGTGCCCGACCCTACGGAGTTAATCACAAAACTTCGTAGTGCAGGCCTCCGCGCCTGCATGTGATTGAATTAATTACGGACATTGGAATCAACGTAATTAATGTGGATATGCAGGTAAAATTATACTGACACCTGAACACTGAAGCCTGATGCCAAAACCAAAAGGATAGCAGCGATTCCTTGTTATGACTTAACCAGATTTTTCAACCTTGCCAACTCCTCCCATTCGAACTCCGACGGCCGGCAGGGCATAATCGCATTATTGGTAAATACCGGATCGGACGCCAGATCATACCTGGAGGCGGCAATGGCCGTCGTCCATA
>JAHECJ010000068.1:2675-8359 GCA_024641805.1 Desulfococcus sp. | reverse complement strand
TCCGATGTTTGGCTTCCTGCGCAGGTGTTGGTTCGGCGAAGTTGTTACTCCGTACAATATCCATTCTTGCCAAGAATAGAGGTCTAACCCTACTGTTATTCCTTTTTTTGAAAGAGGAACACATCAATAGTGACCGACTTGCCTAAGGCATAAGCAAAGCTCAGATATTTTCGGTGATATCTCGATGCGTATTGCTTATTCAGCTGTTCGAGTATGAGCCTTTCCTCTCCTTCGCCATACGCCAGTATCAGCCACACTCTTGAGTAGTCCCGCACCAGGTCATCCAAATTTTTGAGGATATCATCCGTTTCTTGTTCATTGTCCCGAGGGAAAGGAATTTGTCGCAACTGCTGTCTCTTGAAGTAGTAATTAAAACTGCGACGGCAATATCCCTTATGGAAAATAATCAGGTCTGTATCCAATGCGGATGAGTCTAAATGCATCGCCACCTCTCGCCAGGGTGGTTTATTAACTGTTTTATAATAGGCGTGAACGTTGAATAAAGACAGTAAGATGATGACAATCGTGCAAGACGTTAGGATGTTTTTTGGGGCCAAATGCCGTATCGCTTTAGATGTTAGTAAATAAAAAGCCGGAGATGCCACAAGAGTATATCTTGTCATTAGAATGGGTTTAAAAAATATCGAAATCAGAAAGGGGAGAATGATGGGGACCGACAACCAAGTTAATAATAAATATAATTTCCAAATGTCCGCAAATCCTGCGGTCCGGTGCCTTTTCCACAGTGATCTAAAATGATCTTTCCATTTTTCCGAATCTTTGATGAACACATATTGACTCGCTGATAAGCAAGACAATGATACAAAGAACGTAAACAGAGCCCAAGATCCTGAATACATATAAAGAGGGGTCGCTATCTTTCGAATCGGGGGTGTTGGGATCCAATAGTCACTGTGGACCCGAATTATCTGACCCATAAAGGCAGGTATCCATGGGACGAAAAGAATAACAACCGCAAATTGCATAAAAATCCAATTTATTAAAATAGGCTTAAGATCCTTGCGGTTCAAAAAGAAAAGAGTCAGCACATAGATATTCTGTGCTGCCAAAATAAATAAACCATACACATGTGAATAAATTAAGCAGACAGCGGAAACTATATAGCCCCCGGCAAATATTAACTTATTCTCCCTTTGATGTTTAATCATACAAAACATTGAAACAAGGGTGAACAAAACCGCCTGGCTATACATCCTTGCTTCCTGTGAATAATGGATATGATAGACGGAAAATGCCAGGATTAATGCACTCAACAACCCTACATTTTTGTCATAGATCAGATTTCCAACTTTATAGATCATAAGAATCGCCAGTACAGCGAATATAACGGACATGAAGCGAGCAGAGAACTCTGAGCTGCCAAAAAAAGAAATCCAGTAATGCAGAAAAATATAATATAAGGGAGGATGGACGTCTCCGGATGTTTCTGCCACAAGTTGTGAAAGGCTCATTTTTGATAGGCTGATGGAATAGACTTCGTCCAACCACAGGCTAGGTGTTCCCAAATGGTAGACTCTGACAAAGAACCCTGCAAGCAGGATGATCATCAGTATCCCGATTCTTATTTTGGGAAGGTTGTTGCATGGATGGCTAAATGTCATTGTAACGCGCTCCTGTTATTTGTGTCACCCATCTTTATGGTTATGGAACATCCTGGCTATTGAGTCGAATTCGTTATACGGAGGGTTGGGGTGTAATGTAGAGTGATCTTGGGGTCAAACCTTGACTTGGCATTGTCGCCACAACCCGAGGCGAACAGAAGAAAAAGCAAACAGGTTAAAATATCATTTTCATTAAAACCTTACAACGCATCTGTTTATCATTTGAGATTGTATATACCGTTCCGAATATGATTTCGATAATTGCCGCGACTGTGGATTAATTTGATCGATTCTGACTTTTGCCTTCTAACTTTCTTTTTTTTCTTGCAACCTTTTTCTAATCATCTCCATTGGAACAGGAATCGTCTTTATAACAGTTTCTGTCCTAATTTGCGATTTCTTTGCTGATGTCTGCTTTTGTGCATATGCCCATCCGTGTTCCGTTCGAAATTCCCCATACCTTTCATGGGTTTTAACAAGCAATTCATAGACTTTGCGAATTTGAGGTATTTCTTTTTCTTCATCGGTCATTTTATCTGCCCATCCGGCGGTTTCCGATTTAGGCCGTGATGCTACCGTCCAGTCCAAATCATCGAAAATGACCCATCCGCCTGGTTTTAGCAACCGATCCACAAGAAAAAATGCGAATCCATCAACAGCCCACTGGTGGCTGCCATCGATGAAGCAAAGATCAAATCGCGGTGTCGGATCTTCTTCAAGCATTTTCATCAGCCGCCAGTTGTATGTTCGGGGTTCGGCATGAACCGTCACAGAATCGGAAAGATTCAACTGCTTGAGAAGGGTATGGATGTCGGGTTGAAGTTGAATCGCAGATAACTTATCAATTGTTACCACATGCCCCCCGCCAGATTCTTCAACAGCGGCAGCCATATAGCAAGTGGATACACCGTGATAGAAACCCAATTCAAGAATATCGTGAATAGCATGTTCCCGGACAAACCGACTAATAACATTCCCTTGCGTGCGGCTCATCCAAGGCAAACCAGCAACCTGTTTCCAGACCTGTTCAGACGTCATAATCTGACTATCCTCAATGTCAAAGTAAATATTGCCAAGAAAAACAACAAATGAGAGCCATGCAAAGACGAATATAAATTACGCCTTGCCGAGAAGTTCTTTATATATTGCCATGTGCGCGTCAATGGCCTTATGCAATTCATAATGACGGATTACATATGCAAACCCGGCTTCTCCTTTCTCTTTCCAGCGTGAATCCGACAGCAGATGTTTTAACCCGCTGTTGAAATCCCCATTTTTAATGACATGGCCATACCGATCGGTCAAATTCTCGGGATTTACAGCACCCAGCAGGGCACATTTATGGGCCAGCGCTTCAAGAAATGCATTTGGGAGGCCTTCCCGCGTGGAAGTGTTAACCAGTATCCAGCTTTGGCTTAAAATTTCAGACAGACGATTGGTTGAAAACTGATCTAAAAAGCCCGGCATTTCCACATTTGGCAACACCCCGTACTTTGATCGCAAATGTGCGTCCCACCTGCAATCCTGGCTCTTTCCCGGCGCGATAAACCGGATGCCCGGATTTTTGCGCGCCAGTTCAAAAAACCGTTCCGGCTTTTTTCTCCGGTCCCACCGGCCTACAAAACAGACAGTCGGCCGCTTGCTCTTGTCAGCATTGTTTTTCGGAAGGTAAATGGGCGTCGGAAGAAATTCGAGAGGTTTATTTATACTATACACACACGGTATTTTTTCCTGCAAATAGCGTGCGCAGTAATAAAGCCCGTCGGAATGATTTAATGCTTTTGTGACTAAAGCACTGTTCTCATATGCCCAGGCCGCAAGCGCCCGCAGGCTGTTAAAAGACGGCGACACAATTTCAAGCATCCAGTCATGCCATCCTTTCGGATCCTGAAATGTAACAATATGCTTTTTATGCGGCATCGCTTTCTGGGCAACCCAAGTGGTGATGGACGGTTGTTCGGAATGATAAATATCAGCATCGCATTCCTTAAATAGGTTTGTACACGTAAGCGCCTGCGAAAACGGATAGCCCAAAACCGTAATACCGTCCAATATTTCAACTGCCTTTTGGTTCCCCCGGCGAGGTACAACGGCGCAGACAGTCACGCCGCGCTTTGCCAGTTCACGACCGATCAGGCGCGTGGCACGTCCAAAACCGCCAAATTTTCCCCAGGCAAACAATTCACTGCAAATCAGACACACTTTCATACTTGTTAACCGTTTAATCCTTGAAGCCGTCTTTATAAGTCCCTTCCGCTAAGGGAACTGTTTCATCTTGCATTATTATTCATCTATGTTAATAGAGCCTGAACGTAGATTGTATCATATAAGGTAACGTAAGGGGTTAATAAGCATTAATAGTTAACGGCTGCTACGGGCTGCACCCTGCTTCATCTGTCAATAAAAAGCAGGCACAGTCGCTCCCAACGCATATTATTAGACTATGAATTCAATTCCAGGCGGCGCATGGCCGACCCGAAATCAGGAATTACTGCTCAAAGCGGCCCTTTTTAAAGGCGAAGACTGCCGCAGCGCATGGGAACAATGGAAACGGCAAAATGACGTGGAACATCTGGATGACGGTTCCCATCGCCTTCTGCCGTTAGCGTACCATAACCTATGTTCACAGGGAATGCAAGACGGGCTTCTGGTTCGTTTAAAGAGCGTATACCGTTACATGCTCACCCGAAACCATCTGATGTTTCATAGCATCATTCCCGTGTTAAAAGCACTCGAGGCACGCGGAATCAAAACCATGCTCCTCAAGGGGGCGGCCCTCACGCTGACACATTACAAAAACTACGGATTGCGGCCCCAGCTTGACATCGATGTTCTTGTCCCCGAAACCTGCGCGCATGAAGCAATCGTCTATTTTCGTGCCTGCGGCTGGAATCCTGAATACGATTATCCAATTGATAAGGTTATCCAGTTCCGCCATTCCTGCGGTTTTGATGCCGGTATGCATAAACGGATTGATTTGCACTGGAATATTTTTCAGGAATGCCGCAAAAAAGACATTGATGCCGTATTCTGGGAACATGCCGTCCCCGTAAAGGTTAATGATGTCAATACGTTAGTTTTATCGCCGACCCATCAGCTTCTGCATGCCTGTATTCATGGCGTCAAGTGGAATACCATGATGCCCTGCCGCTGGGTGGCTGACGCCCTTACCATCCTTAATATTTCCGGTAACGATATTCACTGGAACGACCTTGTTTCATTAGCGCAGGAAAGAAATCTGTCGTTCAGCCTCTGGCAGGCGCTCTCCTATCTTTGCCATACGTTTGCGGCTGAAATACCTGAATTCGTTTTGTCCGGCCTTGAAAAAACTCCGACATCACTATATGAGAGGGCTGAATACCGGGTCATGATCGCCAGGAAAAGTGCGCTTTTCGGTAATTTTTTTAAATTTACATTCGGCTATGCCCACATTCCGCACAGCAAAAATATATTTGCACGCATCTGTGATTATATTTACTTTCTTCAGATGTACTGGAAAATCAGGAATATGGCTTCAATGCCATTTATCCTGATTCGCGACGGCATCCGATCTGTTTCGGCGAAACAAAAACAACGAGGAGGAAAATAGTTATGCCGCACACCCGATATTATAGAATCAACAGTCCTTCAGTCATTAACGAGACGATAGAAGGCGAGTCGGTCATCATCAATCTGAACACCGGCATGTATTACAGTCTGGACAATATCGGCGCCATCATCTGGGCTGCACTTGAAAACCGACATTCTGTTGAGGATATTGCCGCATTCCTTGCCTCGCATTACCAAATCGATGCCGAAGATGTTGAAACGACCGTAAACGATCTGATCAACCAGCTGTTAAATGAAGAGCTCATCATTTTGTTGCCCGGGGGGAAAACGATTGATTCACCTTCCCCGATGACTTTTTCAGGGGATCAACCGACGGTGTTTGTAAAGCCTGTCCTTAATAAATTCGGAGATATGCAGGATCTGCTGCTGCTTGACCCCATTCATGAAGTCGACGAGGCGGGCTGGCCTTACACAAAACCGAATAGTAAGAATTGATGCCATGGAAGAAGCGGG
>JAHECJ010000068.1:0-2665 GCA_024641805.1 Desulfococcus sp. | reverse complement strand
TGGATACACTGTCTGCATGCAGTTTGCAGGAAATGCCCTTATCCCTTTCCTTACTCCTGCGTTTGAACATCTCCGAACCAATAGTCAGAAAAGTCCGCATCTTACCATCAAATTATGGGATTCGGCGTCTACGAATACGCCCATGCTTGTATCCCCTTTTAACAAAGACGCATTTGCACATCAGGGCGAAATCCGGCAGTATAATACCGATCGCATGTATACGTTATTCCAACCGGGTGAAGATACCCTGAACATGCTCAACCTTTCAAAAAACACCGCACTTTTCTGGCGCCGTGATACGTTGAACATCCCCTACTACACAGTCGGTGCCCCGCTGCGTTCTATTATGCACTGGTGGATGAGTAATAACGACCGGCAGTTATTGCATGCTGCGGCAGTGGGGACAAAAAACGGTGCAGCCCTTATAGTCGGTAAAGGCGGATCCGGAAAGTCAACTACTGCATTGTCATGCCTGTGCTCCGATCTGTTGTACGCCGGAGACGACTATACGCTGCTTTCTATTACGCCGTCACCTTATATCTATAGCCTCTTTAATTCGGCCAAACTCGATGTTGGGCACACAAAACGTTTTCCGCATCTTATTCCGTTTATCCATAATAAACAGCCGTCTGAGGAGGATAAGGATCTTGTTCTGCTTGACGGGCATCTTCCGGAAAAGCTGATTTCCGGAATGCCCATCAAGGTCATTTTGCTGCCGCAAGTGACCGGAAAACCGGATACAACGTTTTCAAAAGCCTCGCCCACCGCAGCACTGACATCGCTGGCGCCCAGCACCCTGTTCCAGTTGACGCGGAACCGATCGAAATCTTTCAGGCGCATCGCCGCACTCGTCAGGCAAGTTCCTGCTTATATCCTGCGTTGCGGGACCGATATCCAGCAGATTCCGGCCGCTATTTCAACTATTTTAAACTCAGAAGGACCTCTCCTGCCCTAATTGCTGTCGGGCTCGCGGGACCGTTTTATCTTCTGACGGATAATTTTTAAATAATCCTGATGGGCCAGCGACCGTTTAGAAATACCTTGGTTCGCTGTATGCAGCCGCCGCCGGACGAGCACCTCGGGAATCATCACTTCGCGCAACGGGTATTCTTTTGCTCGGGCATACCAATCAATGAACTCTCCCATTTTCAGGGCGGTATCAAACGGGCCGATTCTGTCAAACGATTCTTTCCGGATGGTGAAAGCGCTGGGGCAATGCCCCGGCATTGCCTCCATGGGGCCGTGTATCTTTTTGATCGCCTGAGCATCAAGCTCTTTGCTGTAGAAATTCAGCGTATGTGTAAAAACCATATCAAGTGTGCAGTCGGCGTCAAATGCCGCTTTTTGCTTCAGCAGTTTATCCGGCAGCCAGAGATCATCCGCATCCAGAAAAGAGACGATCTCGCCGCGCGCTATTGCCATTCCTTTGTTTCGGGCGGCGCTTGCACCGCTATTGTCCTGGTAAATGTAGTGTACGTGGTTTTTGAATGTTTCGACGATATGTCGTGTCTCGTCTTCTGATCCGTCATCAATCACGATGATTTCATCTGCCGGACAGGTTTGCGCGATAACGCATTCTATTGCCTCGGCAATATATTTTTTGCTGTTATACGCTGTAATCACGACACTTGTCGAATTATTGGGTTCTGCCATGCTTTTCATTATACTTTTTTCGATGAATGGATTCCCGGATCAGTTTGAGCATTTCCGTATGTGCCTGGCTGACATGTATTGACTGATTCGAGTTATGCACACGTCGGTAAAGCAGCACCTCGTTAATCACCGCCATCGGGATATTCATGTCTCTGGCCCTGAAAAACCAGTCGGAGTCACTGCCGGTTTTAAATTCCCGATTAAAGTAGCCCACAGCGTCAAAAATTCCTTTGCGGGCTACCAGACTGCTCGGAGAATAGTCGGCATGTTGATTTTTTATCAGATTTTCCCTTAGCCATGCCGGCCTTTCAACACCTGGAGAAAGGAAATACTTGAAATGCGCAATCGTAAAATAAATTTCAGGATTCTTTAACATATAATTCACATGGGTCTTTATTTTATGCTTTTCCCACAGGTCATCCTGATCCAGCAGGGCGATAAATTCACCTTGCCCTTTTCGAATGCCATAGTTGCGTGCAGCCGCGTTTCCCTGATTCTCCCGGTAAAGGTAGCGGACAGGGGCAGGATATTTTTTGACGATGTCAGCCCCGTCGTCGGTGGAACCGTCATCCACTACGATTATTTCAAAGGGTGCATAATCCTGGGCAAGAGCACTGTCGAGGGTCTCTTCAATAAATTGGGAGCCGTTGTAAAGAGGGATAATCACACTGACTAAAGGGGATTCATTCATAGCTAATCTTCTTTCGCGTAGTCGGAGAGCTGCTGCAATTCGACGATAGCACCATTTACCCGCCGCCGATCCAGTGACTTTTTTAAAACTTTAAGAATGTCCACATCCTTCCATTGCGTACCGTCCGTCATACTGTCTGCATGGATTCGTTTCGTAAGGGTGATCGCAGCAATAATTTTTATTAAAGTTTTTCGCTCCTTTGCCCTCAAAAACCAGTCAT
This sequence comes from Desulfococcus sp., assembly GCA_024641805.1. Lineage (GTDB taxonomy): Bacteria > Desulfobacterota > Desulfobacteria > Desulfobacterales > Desulfosalsimonadaceae > SURF-3. The sequence goes on along the minus strand of JAHECJ010000068.1, from coordinate 101 downwards.
GGTCTTCACTGTAGCGCAAAGAGGGGTCAATCAGCCCCAAGCTGTCAAATATCTGCCGTTTAAACAGCCCGCAGCCAAATACCGGCAGTATGCGCGGTTTT
>JAHECJ010000067.1:1446-8360 GCA_024641805.1 Desulfococcus sp. | reverse complement strand
CGCGTGAAACGAAGCGGGGATGACCGGAATTTTGACCTCTTCGAAATCGCGTTTCAAAGCGAGCGTGCTTCCGGTGGAATAATTGAGATAAAACACGATTCCCATATCCAGATACTCTTCAAAATTACGCTTAGTGATATCCGTTTCGTATTTATCGTCACGAATCGTACAGTCAATGGTATCTTCACCCAGAAGCTTCGTGTCGTTTACGTATCGGAAATAGTCTTCCACGCCTTTTGCATACGGGTTGCCGGCATCAGACGTCGGACCGGTGATGGCGAGAGAAAGTCCCATCTTGTAGACCTTGGCACCGCTTGATGACGGCAGCGCCAACATTAAGGCGACCATTGATACGATCAACCAGATGCTGATTTTGTTCGTTTTCATTTGCCCCTCCTTGTTTTGGTTAGTTTAAAGCGGCTTTCACCAGAGTCATGAAAACCGGAAGCCGGAATCAATATCGAAACGGCCACAATTTTACATACGAACGCAGGATTCGCCACCAGTTGGCGATGCCGCGCGGTTCGAACATGAGAAAAAGAACAATAACCAAACCGAAGCTCAAGGGTCGCAGTGCCGTGGCCAGATTCATAGTGGACGGAAGGTATTTAAGTGCCCATTCGGCCAGAACTTCCACCTGCAGATCAAGTATCTTGATTGCCGCCGGCCCGAAAAATGACCCCGTCAATGCACCCAGTCCGCCGACGATCGTCATGGCCAGATATTGAATGGACTCATGCAGCGTGAAGCTTTCCATGCCGACCCCCCTGTAAAGATAGGCATGCATGGCGCCGGCGATACCTGCAAAAAAACCGGCTAGCGCGAAAGCGTAAACCTTTGTGAAGCCCGGATGCATTCCCATGGCGTCCGCCGCGCGGTCATTGTCCCGAACTGCGACCAGGCACCGTCCGTAGCGGGTGCGCAACAGGTTGCGAACGGCAAATCCGCAGAGAACCACCACCACCAACAGGGTGTAATACCAGAACAAATAGTGCTCATTTCGTCCCACCGTGCCCGTGAACCAGACGACCCGCCCCACATATATGGTCTGCCCCTGATTGAAAAAGTCCATGAACCCGATGGTCCACTCAAATATCATCTGAAACGAAAGCGTGGCCATGACCAGATACAAATGTTTGAGCCGAAGCGCTGGCAGCCCGACAATACCGCCAAAAATCGCGCCCATGAAGCCTGAAATCAGGATCATCAGAGGCCAGGCATGAGTGATCAATACATGCTGATCACCGATGACCCGAGAAAGACAGGCTACCGTATACGCGCCGACCCCTACAAAAGCGGCATGCCCTACTGAGATCAGGCCGGCAAACCCCGTGACCAGGTTTAATCCGAGGATAGCGATTACCGCCACGAGGATGTTGTCAATGACCAGCATATACTTGCTGTCAAGTTCCATGAAAAAAGGCCAGATAAAGAGTGCCGCCAACAGTAAACTGCAAAAAAGCCGGTCCAAAGCTGTGAAGAAAATCCGCTGTTCTTCCTGATAGGTGGTAAAATAATTACCGGTCGCCAACCAACGATTTGCTGACATAGTTTACACCCGCTCGATTTCGTGTGTGCCGAATAAGCCATGGGGCTTGAAAAGAAGAAGGACCAGCAGAAGAATATACGGCAGCACGTTGGCAGTGCCGTAAAGCCCCCAGTTCCCGTCCAGATATCCGCTGGCAAACTGCTGGATAAGCCCCATGATGATCCCCGCCACCACCGCTCCCAGAAGAGAATCCAGTCCCCCGAGGATAACGACCGGAAACACAATAATTCCGAATGCATGGAGCGTACCAAAATTCAACCCCGTAATATTACCGATCACACTGCCGGCCGCAGCGGCACTTAAGCCGGCGGTGGCCCAGGCCAGCCCGAACACCCTGGGTACGGAGACGCCGATGGACATGGACGCCAGCTGATCGTCGGATACGGCCCGCATAGAAATGCCCACCGTGGATTTTTTAAAAAACCATGAGAATGCGCCAATAAGTATAAACGTGATAATCACGCCCACCAGTTGGGTATAGGAGATGGAAATCCCGGCATAAATAATGGGCTGTTCGGGAAGAAAAGGCGGAAAGGAAAAATTTTCAGAACCAAACGGGGTGAGGTATATCAGTCCATCGATAATGGACATCAGACCGATGGTTACCATAATAACCGATATGATCGGCTCTCCGATCAGGCGTCGCAGAAATATTTTTTCCACGCTCATGGCGAGGAAAAAAGTGGCGATCATGCTCAGCAGGAATGATAGGAATATCGGTATATGGGCCATCACCGTCAGCGAATACGTGATAAAAGCGCCGGTGGCAATAATCTGACCGTGGGCCAGATTCAGCACCCGGCTCGACTTGTAAATCAGCACAAAACCGAGTGCGGACAGGGCATAGATGGAACCCACCACAATACCGCTGACTACGAGTTGTAAAAAATAGCTCATTGATTTTCTTCCGTGGTATAAAAAAGGAGTTTGGTTTTCACGGTTGCCGTCTGTCCGTCCTGGTACTGGTAAAAAGCTTCCACTTCTTTTTCTGTCACAGTTTTATCATAGAGCGCTTCATAGAGGTCCCTGTATTTTTCACGGACGAATTTGCGGCGGATTTTTCCTGTCTTCGTCAATTCCCCGTCATCCACATCGAGCAGCTTATACAGAATGGCAAATCGATGGATCTTAAAATGCTTTTTCTCAGCGTTACGGTTGATCTTGCCCACCTCAACCCTTATCAGTTCAGCGACTTCAGGTTTTGCCGACAAATCCATAAACGTTGAAAATGAGATCCCGCGATCTTCAGCCCATTTCCCGACCACAATGGGATCGACATTGATCAATGTAGCCACGTATTCCTTTTGATCGCCGAAAACCACCGCTTCTTTTATATATGGACTGAACTTGAGGCGGTTTTCGATAAACATCGGGCTGAACATCTCTCCCTTATTGTTATGCATGACATCGGAAACACGGTCAATAACCACCAGATGCCCATTCTCATCTATATAGCCGGCATCGCCGGAATGGAGCCAGCCATCTTCGATCAGTTCGGCCGTTTTTTCCGGCTGCTTATAATAGCCGGATGTCACTGAATCGGACCGGGAAAGGATCTCCCCTTTTTCAGAAATCCGGCACTCGGTCCTGGGAAGCGGTTTTCCCACGGTGTCGGGTCGCACGTCACCGTCACGATGCATATAGGCGATGCCGACGATTTCGGTCTGGCCATAGATTTGCTTCAGATTAACACCAAGAGCCTGATAAAAAGTAAACAGTTCGGGGCCCAATGCCGCTCCCCCCGTATATGCCCGGCGCAGCCGGAGAAAACCAATCTGATTAACCAGCGGCCGAAACATCATCTGTTTGCCGATCCATGCCTGAAACCTTAGCATAACGGGTAGCGGTTTACCGGTCATCCGGTAATTGGCTGCCTTTTCACCGATTTCCATAAAATAGTTATAAAGCAGTTTATTCAGCCAGTAAGATTCATCCATTTTCAGCCAGATCTGCGACCGTATGGTTTCATAAATCCGAGGCGCCCCGAACATGAAATGCGGGCCGATTTCCTTCAGATCTGACATGGCGGTTTCCACCGACTCCGGAAAATTAATGGCGATTCCGGTGGCCATGGCCACACCAAAGGAATTCATCTGTTCGCCAATCCAGGCAAATGGCAGAAATGACACATATTCATCGGTAGGGTCCAGGGGATCGACTTCCGTTAGTTGAAGTCCCATATTGATATAGTTGCGGTGGGTCAGCATGGCGCCCTTGGGCAACCCGGTGGTGCCGGAAGTCAGGCACAGATGACAGACATCGTCGGGGAATCCTTCGCTGATGAGCGTATCGAAAAGGTCCGGCGACTGCTTGTGGGCTTCGGCGCCCAGCTTATAAAGATCCTCTATATCCATAAACCAGTCATCAGACTGGTAGCTTCGCATCCCACGGGGGTCTTCATAAATGACCTTTTTGACTTTGGGAATCCGGTCACGCACCTCGACCACTTTATCGACCTGCTCCTGGTCACTGCAGAAAACAATGCTGATATCCAGGAATTCCAGAATCTGCCCGATCTCATCCGGCAGGCTGGTCTGATAGATGCCCGCTGAAACGCCTCCCAAAGCCTGGGCGCCGATTGCAACATAGAGCAGTTCCGGAATATTATCACTGATGATGGCGACTTTGTCATCTTTGCCAAAACCGATTTGTTTGAGTCCGAGTCCGGCTTTTCGGGTGAACTCATAATACTGGTCCCATGTGTAGCTGATCCAGCGCCCGAAATCCTTTTCCCGAAGAGCGGTCTTTCCTCCGCTTGTTTCAACGCGCCATCGCAGCAGTTGCGGAATGGTATACTGAAGTAAATGATCTCTATTTTCCATGGGCAATTTATTCTTCTCCGATATAGGCTTCGATCACCTTTTCATTAGAAGCGACTTCTTCGGGCCGGCCCGATCCGATAACTTCTCCGAAATCGAGGACGTAAATCTGATCCGAAATATCCATCACAACCCCCAGATCATGTTCCACCAATACGGCCGTGATTTCCCATTCGTTTTTAATATCGAGAATAAACCGGACGATGTCTTCTTTCTCTTCGACATTCATTCCCGCCATAGGTTCGTCGAGTAAAATCAATTTCGGCGACAGGGTCAGAGCGCGGGCCACTTCCACCCGTTTTTGAATCCCGTAACTGAGATTGCCCACCATGTTTTTCCGATACGGCTCAAGCTCCATGAAATCAATCACATCTTCTACATACGCCCTATTTTCCGCTTCCATCCGGGAGGCTTTCCCGAAAAAGACAACGGCCTGAAGCAGGTTATATTTAAGTTTCTGATGGCGCGCCAGCATGAGGTTGTCTAACACCGACAGCCCCCGGAACAATTCCAGATTCTGGAAGGCCCTGGCAATTCCGATATTGGAAATCTGATGAGGGGATGCGTTGGTGAGGCGGTTCTCGCCATATTTAATTTCACCGCGGGTCGGGTGGTAAAAACCGGAAATGCAATTGAGAAGACTCGTTTTACCTGCACCGTTGGGACCGATGATCGATGTAATCAATCCCGACTTGACTTCCATGTTTACGGAAGAAAGGGCGTGCAAACCGCCAAACGTTAGGGTGACATCTGAAACGGTTAGATTTGACATAGATATTCCAAAAAGTTGAATGTTTGGAAGGATCTGTTCGTATACCGTTTTGACATAGTAACAAAAATTATTAGAAAGTCAAGGGTACGAAATAGTGGTAAAATAGCAGGTCCTTCCCACTATTTTTCAAAAGACAGCAACTGCGCCCGCAAATTTATCTTTGTGTTTTTTATATTCAATTTGCTTCGTATATTATGCCGGTGGAATAGAACGGTATTGTAAGAAATCAAAAGCAGCCCTGCAATCTCTTTGTTGGACTTTCCCGATTTAATCAGATCCGCAATCCGGATTTCCATGGGCGTGAGATTTCCCATATGGCCGGTGAGATGGTCGATAAACGGTGAGATAATATTTTTGAGATTCGTCTCCAAAATCTGAAGCAGGGTCCGCTGGCGCGTATCAAGCCTGCTGCTCAATACTTTTTCCAGATAGGGACTGACCAACTCTTCGACATTACGCCGAACCATCTCGCTCAATATTCGCTTGTCTTCTTCACGTTGCTTGAGCAGGACCCGAAGCGCGGTATTGACTTCTTCAAGGTGGTGGGACTGAGCCCGCAATTCCTTTTGATGCCGACGGAGAGAGCTATCGGCGATCTTTCGCTCTTCAATCTGCTGTTCAAGCTTCAGATTGGCCTGCTCTAACTCAACAGTTCGGGCAGCCACGAGTTCTTCCAGGTGGTCATGATACATTTGCAGCTCTTTTTCCGCCTGTTTCTGCGCGCTGATATCCCGAAGTATCACAATGTTACCGGCAGGCCGTCCGTCTGCGCTTTTATAGAGCGTGGAACTAAGCTGCACGTCCAGCGCCCGGCCGTCTTTGGTCAACCGGCGAGTTTCAAAAAGATTTATTGTCTGGCCGCTTAACATTTTTTTAATGGCCGCTTTGGTTTCCGGCCAATTTTCTTTCGGAACAAAATCAATCTGCTTGCCCAGCAATTTTTCGCGGGACAGGCCGAAGGTCTTTTCAAAAGCCGGGTTCACGTAGGTGGCCACCCCCTTAATATCATAAACAACGATGGGATCGGGTGATGATTCCAGCAGGGTTCGGTATCGGGCTTCACTTTCGCGTAAAATCTCCTCGGCACGTTTGCGTTCAGCGAGCTCACGCCGCGCATCTGCATAAAGTCTGGATTTTTCAAGAGCTATCATCGCCAGGGCGGCGAAGCGCTCCAGTGCCATAACATCTTCCTGATTTAACTGCCTATCCGTATCCACCTGGGCAAGACCGATCACTCCCAGCACTTGCTGACCGGATTTCAATGGTATCCCCACGACGGACCTGAGACTGTCGAGGCTTTTATCCGGGATACGTCCCTGCCAGCACTGATAATCATCCACCAAAAGTGGGGCTTCGATTTCCCATACACGCCCGCCAAGGCCTTCACCGATGGAAACCTTTCTTCCCAACTGACTTTTAAAAAAACCCATCCCCATCTCCATTTGCATCTGCTCGCCGCCGGAGGTCCGCAAATAGATGTAACCGTGCTCCGTGCCGGTCAGCGAAGCTGCCCGGTCTAGAATGTTTTCAAGCAGTTCTTCTTTGCCCAGTTTGTCGATGAGCCCTAAAGAAGTCTCATGCAGTGCTTTCAGGTAATCATTCTGGCGGTGAAATGCGGCCTCGGCAGTCTGGCAGCGCTGCGACTCCCGGCTCAAAACTTCAACTTGCCGTTCCAGTTCAGCAATCGTTGCTCTCTGTTTCATTAAATTATTAACCCGGCAATTAAAAGTAGAAATTAGGCTGCGTATCGTATTTTGGGATGTTTGAAATACTT
>JAHECJ010000067.1:0-1436 GCA_024641805.1 Desulfococcus sp. | reverse complement strand
AACTTCCGGCTTGAGTTTTCGCGTGTCTATTTTTTCCATGAATAGGCTTATAGCATATTCTATCTTACTTTTCTATATTTATTTGCCGGGTTAATAACCTCAGTTGGATTGTCGGATTGCAAACAGGGAAACGGCCATCTCTCTTTACCCGGATAGGAATAAACCATACTCCCTGGCTTCTTGCCTTGCGTGTCCGGCTGGTCATTCTCATGAATATTTTTTTAATGACAATACCATAAAAATTAAACTTTTACATTAATTGACATTTTTTTTACATCCTGCTGTTTTCAGGTTTATTAATTCATGATTCCAAATTGTTTGTTACTTTTACCCAATCCGCTGGCTGACCGGTACATTGCTCGCTTAGCAAATGAAGTAAAACTGGCGGGGACCAGCTGATAGTTTATTTTCTGTTTTAAATGAAACTTTTTCATAAAAAATGTGTTTAATTTTTATGATGCAAACGGATGAAAACCAATCATTCGCCGTCTTGATTTAAGACCAGATTGTTACTTTAACATTTTAAATTAACCATCAAAGCGAACATTTAATAACTTACAAAGAATACAGCACCGACATTTCCGCCGCCACTACCCTTGCGCCGCACACTGCTTTTACTCGTCACGCTATCCGGATTTTCCTTCAGTAAAATAAATTTTAAACCATTTTCACAATTTTTTTTCAATAACACTAACAGGGTATTTTTAAGTACCGGAGGAGAAACCAACATGAAAAAAAACAAAGTCAAACAAAAGATCAGAAGAAAAAAATTTGTATTAATGGCTTTATTCATTCTGACGGTTTTCACCGCCGCACCGGCCGCAGCCAGCGGAATGTTCCGAATATCTGCCGCATTGCCGGAAGTTTTGCCCGGCCAGCTGTTCACGAACGAAACGGCCTGTCAGCGATGTCATGATAACCTGACAGACAGTAAAGACCAGGAAGTTTCGTTTGTAAAACTATGGAGAACCACCATGATGCGCCTGAGTTTTATCGACCCTCTGTGGCAGGCCAAAGTGCGCAGTGAAACCTTCCGGATGCCCGCCGAGAGTCCTCTGACTGCGATTGACATTGAAAAAAAATGCGTCCGGTGCCACGCCCCTATGGCCAGCGAGCAGGCAACTCAGGATGGTGCGGATATTCGCCTGTTTGAAGACGGATTCGCGTCTGCCGACAATCCTTATCATGGTCTGGCAATGGGCGGCGGCGGATGCACCCTCTGCCACCAAATCACTTCCGGGCCGAAAGTCGGCGATCCTTTTTCCGGGCATTTTGAAATTTCAGACCGGCGGGTGGGGTGGGGCCCATATAATCCAGATTTTGCCTCTGCCATGGAAAACAACAGCGGCTATCGGCCGGAACATGCAAATCACCTGGGGCAATCGGAATTCTGCGCAAAATGCCATGATCTGCATACCGATTATGTGGATGAAGAC
>JAHECJ010000066.1 GCA_024641805.1 Desulfococcus sp. | reverse complement strand
TATGATTCGAATGGTAACGGATTGTGAGTGAACCACCCCAGAGCTGAGAACATAAATTGACTTTCAACAGGTATTAATACAATCTGTAGTATATGAGATAGAATGTTATAAAAATAAAAAATAATGAGGACACCATGCCATACAAGCTGATCGGTACGTTTACTGCCTTGTTCTTTTATGGATGCATACTTTTTCCCACATTGTTTTTATCCCCGGCTCCTGCCGATGCCCAATTGTCAGAACTCACAGAAATTCAGAATGGCATCTTTTATCTTTCGCACAAAAATATGGGCATAACTTCCGAGACCTTTAAAACAGATAAATATATTGACCTGGAGCAGGCAGAATATTTAAGCGAAATCTCCAGACCCAAAATCAACACTCCGGCTGATGACAATTATCCATTTTCTTTAGTGGATAGCTATTTATTGGATTCCGATTTGGTAATCTCATATCATTACGATAAAGTATTATGCAGTGCCAATGTCTATCCCAAAACAGCATACTTAAGCCGCAACGACATTTCAATTGCCGACTTTACAGATCAGAAATCGCCCCCATCAGTATTTTTTACCGTAGTGAAAGGGAAAGAACCTTTTCATCAGGACAACGTTAAGGCTGTTACCTTGCAATTCAAGAACTTCGAGCTAAGTAAAGATGAAATGCTCCAGAAAAGTGCATATACAATAGAAAATTATCCTGCGGGTAAAGAAAAACCCGATTGTTACAGTGGCTACGCAATCAACACGACTGTTCGAATTAATAGCGGAATCATTGCTGTTTGGGTGGGAGAAACTTATGCTCCGAAATTCGTTTCCCAAGAAAAGCCATGTCTGGATTGTCTCCCTAAAAGCGCTTGTCCCAAACCTGAAACCACTATCGTAAAGTGGATCCCCGATTTCACAAATTGTGTCCCTCATATACCGCGCCCTAAAAGCGACTGTGTAGTTTACCCCAAAACGATTCAAACAGAACCGCCATCCACCAACTCCAAATGCACTACATGCCAATAATACCGGTAGTATAAGATTATGTACTTTCAATTATAATTCCTGATCAAGACCCTGACCTGCTTTTGCTGCTTGCATGAGAATTCCTTTTTTTTATAGCCGCAAGTGAATCTCCCTTTTTGATCAATTTTACTTGATGTTGTATCCTCTAATTTTAATTTTAAATGTGAATGCTTAAAATCATTCCCCTAAAAAATGTTAAAATAGAAACTCGTCGCACGAAAAGATCATTAAAAAAGTCAAGACAATTACATTAATTGTTCTTGACATTATATTGTTTAATAATTAATATTATCAGATTTCTTCTTAAAATAAGAAGTCGTAAATTCATAATTATACAAATAAAAACAACTGGAAAGAATTAATTTAAAATGAACAACTTAACACAGAAAGTAAGAAACATTGGAATAAGCGCCCATATCGATTCAGGAAAGACAACCCTTACGGAACGATTCCTGTATTTTACTAAAAAGATTCACCGGATCCACGAAGTGAAAGGCAAAGATGGCGTCGGGGCAACCATGGATTCCATGGAACTCGAAAAAGAACGCGGAATTACCATTGCTTCGGCTGCAACATACTGTCTGTGGAAGAATCATGAAATAAATATCATTGACACCCCGGGGCATGTTGATTTTACGATTGAAGTTGAACGGGCATTACGGGTCCTTGATGGTGCCATTCTGGTTCTCTGCTCGGTTGGCGGCGTCCAGTCACAATCCATTACCGTTGATCAGCAGATGAAAAGATATCAGGTGCCCTGCATCGCATTTGTTAATAAATGCGACAGGAGCGGCGCCGATCCTTTCCGGGTTATCAATCAGCTTAGGGAAAAACTGAACCATAATGCTGTTGCCATACAGATCCCCATTGGTCTCGAAGCCGACCTGGAAGGCGTTATTGATCTGATAACCATGAAAGCCGTCTATTTTGACGGAGAATTCGGCGATGTTATTCGAGAAGAAGAAATTCCGGATTCTTTGATGGAAACCGCTGTTGAAAAGCGTGAAGAACTGATCGATGCGGCATCCGTTTTTTCGGATGAATTAACCGAAGCGGTTATCGAAGAAACAGAGATTTCTGAAACTCTTCTCACCGCAGCAATCCGCAAAGGAACCATTCAGCGAAAATTAACCCCGGTCGTTATGGGATCCGCATATAAAAATAAAGGGATCCAGCTTGTTTTGGATGCCGCAAATCAATTTTTGCCGTCTCCCATTGAAGTTGATAACCAGGCATTGAATCTGGATAATAATGAAGAACCGCTTCATCTTTCCGGAAAAAAAGAAGACCCGCTCGTCGCCCTTGCGTTTAAACTCGAAGACGGTCAGTTCGGCCAGTTGACGTATATTCGAGTTTATCAGGGAGACATAAAAAAAGGGGACACATGCATTAATGTTCGCACAGGCAAAAAGGTTAAAATCGGTCGAATTGTCAGAATGCATGCTGATCAAATGGAAGATGTGGAAAAAATTGAAGCCGGTTATATCGGAGCACTTTTTGGTGTAGACTGTGTTTCAGGCGATACTTTTGCGGGACCCGGGTTAAATGTCTCGATGACCTCAATGCACATCCCGGAACCCGTTATTTCGTTGTCCATCAAAGCGAAAGACAATGCGTCTGAATCCAACATGGCGAAAGCGCTGAACCGGTTCACAAAAGAAGATCCGACGTTTAATACATTTGTCAGCAAGGAAACCGGAGAAACCATTATTTCAGGCATGGGTGAGCTTCATCTTGAAGTCTACATTGAGCGAATGAGACGTGAATACAAGGCTGAAATAATTACCGGAGAACCCAGTGTTGCCTACCGAGAAACAATCACCTGCAGTACTCCATTCGATTATGTCCACAAAAAGCAGACCGGCGGTTCCGGTCAATACGGCCGCGTTGCCGGCTACATGGAACCTCTGGAAGAGGATTCCTTTGTTTTCGAGAACAAAGTCACCGGCGGATCAATCCCCACACAATTCATTTCAGCGTGCGAGAAAGGATTTATCAGCTGTCTGGAAAAAGGCCCATGGATGAAATATCCGGTAACCGGAATAAAAATTGTCATCAATGACGGAGCCGCCCACTCCGTTGATTCCTCGGAAATGGCATTTCAGGCAGCGGCACGGGGAGCATTTCTCCAGGCCTATTTTAAAGCCCAGCCGGTTCTCCATGAACCGATTATGAAAGTGGTTATTGAAACGCCTGCTGAATTCCAGGGCAATGTTATGGGATCCTTAAATCAGAGACGCGGGATGATCATCGGTTCGCATGATGTTGGACAGATTACCGCTATTGAAGCCCAGGTGCCATTATCCGAAATGTTTGGATATTCAACGACCTTACGATCAATGACCCAGGGAAAGGCTCAATTTTCAATGGAATTCTTTACGTATCGGCAAGTTCCCAAAAGCGTTCTGGAATCCATAGAAAAAAAAAATGAAAAAAAAACTAGAACCGGAACCTAATGTAAAAATTTTGAAGTTCTGCGTCACTTTAAATAAATTTGCATGAAATTTTAAAGCAATGAGGATTAATAAATGCTCAAAAAACAACTTATTTTGCAAGATCCCTTAAGTTTCCTGGGATATGAAACGATTGATACAGACAAAAAGGGAAACTTTGGTGCTGTTATCTCCCGGGCGGGTGTCGGTAAAACAGCATTTCTTGTACAAATTGCAATCAGCAGCATGCTTAAGGATAAAAATGTTCTTCATATCAGCATACAGGACCCGGTGGATAAGGTAAATTTATGGTACAAGGAAATGTTTTTGAACCTAACCCATCAGCACGACTCAAAGCAGTCCAAACAGCTATGGGATTCTCTGCTCAGCAAACGCTTCATTATGACATTTGAAACAGAAAGTTTTGATTTTTCAAAATTAATTGCCCGGATCGATGAGCTGATCTCTCAAAATATTTTTGCTCCGCAATTGATCATATTGGATGGTCTCTCACTGGACAATTCCATGCAATCCGCACTGAACCGTTTAAAAGAATATTCCAGACAAAACAAATTTACCATCTGGTTTTCAGTACGCACCCACCGGCACCAGTCAGATGATCCGGTGAGCGTGCTCAGAGAGTTAGGTGGCGGCGACGCATCGCTGTTCAACATGATCACGCAGTTAGTACCGGATAAAGATAAAATCCAGGTAAAAAGGCTTTCCATAGATCGTGAAATTACAGACCGGCCACCGCTCCTTATTGATCCTTCTACAATGATGATCAAGGAAACCAAAAACCATTAAATAAATGGTCGTACGGATACAAAGCCAATATAAAGCCCAGAAATCAATAAGTTCCTTGTTAATCCCATTCGTCTTTGATCCTATAGACAACCTTTTGCAATAAAGCGGGAAAAAAACTTTCCGGGATTTGCTCCCAAAAATCAATCCCGGTAACAGTTTTTAGATAATATTTACTCCTTAACGCATATCCGCCATAGTCATTCATAAATATCATGCGCTTTCATCATTGTTTCAAGGAAATTAAATTCATTGTAATTTCCTTGAAACAATGTTAACGATAAAAAAGTTATTCTTAATCCGATTAAACCGAAAAAACAATATTCAATGATCCACAGACCGTTTAAATTCAGCAAAGGAGAGCAATATAAAATGGGCCGGAAAAAAGTAATTGTCATCTTAACATCAATACTCCTCTTACTGTTGCTACCACAGTCAGGATACAGCAGTGAGAAACCGACCTGTGCCGTTTTACTTTTTCATCCGGACAAGGCTTCTTCAAACCTTTATGAGAGTCAGTTCATATCAACTCAATATGCTGAATTATTAAAACGCCTGGATATGTTTGATGTCATTGATTACAAAAAAGTTGAGGACCTATTAAAAAATCAAAATGCCGATGATCTGGAAAAAACCTGTAGCGATCTGGGATGCGCCCTGAAGATCGGGAAAAAACTGGATGTCGATTTTGTAATATACGGTATCATTGGAAATGTCGGCAGCTTATATTCACTGGATACAACGCTTGTCAACATCGCCGGCGGCAATGAAACACAACATTCCCTCTATGATTTTGAAGGCACTCAAGAAGAATTCGCAAAAAATGCTCCGGCGGAAAATATCAAATCCTTGTTTGGCGTATATGAAATCCCCGCAGGCAAGGAAACTCCAAAGTCGGAGATTGTAACCCCAATGACACCGGAAAAGGTTGAAGAAACACCTGAAGTCGTTGAACCAGTTGAAAAAAAGGTCAAAAAGCTTCATTTCGGGCCCCGACTCGGAGTCGGTGCAAGCAATGACGGCATACAATTTGGCGGTGGATTTGAAGTTCAGTTCTCACAACTGTCCTTTCAATTTTTACTGAACGGGGATGGTTTTGCGAGTGGATTTTCATTCTACCTTCATCCGGAAGGCAATTCACCGTTTATGTCATTGGTCGGTTCCTACTATGACACCGAAAACCACGGTGTTGATGAAATCGGACGGATATATGGATTATTATTAGGATACCGCATTACTCTGGATAATTATCTCCACAAGGAATTTGCCAAACATGTCAATGCCCGGCTTGGTGTCGGTGCCGGTTACGTTAACTGGGATCAAACTGAACCGAACCGCGGTGGTGTGAAAGATGGAGATGAAGAAATCATTCCGCTTTTCGAATTTACCCTTGGCTACACATTTTAATTATACAGCCAGAAAAATTTTTCATATTTAAAAAACGATATTGGTTTAAACGTGGGTGCCTGATTGGCACCCACGTTTTTTATTTTGACATTCTATTTGCTGAGAATGAGTCCTTTAAAATCTATACCGCGAACATTCCCGCTCATTGAAACAAGATGGTATTGACTTATCTTTTTCAATTTATTAAAAAATTTTTTGATTCAAAACGATTATTCATAAATTTACATAACGCTTCCATAATGTGAACCAGGAGGTTCAATTTGTATTCAAAAATTCTAATACTTCACTTCCCGAGCCGTGAGGTTGAAAAACCGGTGGTGTGTCATTTGACCAAGTATTATGACCTCACCTTTAACATACTGAAGGCGACCATACTCCCACGAAAAGAAGGCATTATGGTTCTGGAACTTTCAGGGTCCAAAAAAAATTTCAAAGAGGCTGTTCAATATCTTAAAGATCAGGGAGTGATCGTAAAAAATGCGTCTCAGGAAATTACCCGCGACGAGAACAAATGCATCCATTGCGGCGCTTGTACAGCCGTGTGCCCAACCGAGGCACTGTTCATAAGCCGACCGGATATGTATGTTCGGTTTGACAAAAAAAAATGCAGTGTATGCGAACTTTGCATATCCACCTGCCTTACACGGGCAATGAAAATAGAACCCACCACTGATACCCTTTTTTAATGAAACCGAAAATTGCAGTTGCATTGAGCGGCGGTGTGGACTCCCTGATCTCTGCCTTTATTTTAAAAAAAAGTTTTGAAAATATTGTTGGCCTGCATTTTCTTCACGGGTATGAACAACCCCCTTTTCAGACATCGGTTCACCCTTCCGAATCACCTGAAGGATGTGATCCGTCCATCGCCATTTACGAACCGCCGGAAACGCATCCGATAAAGCACATCGCCAATCAGCTTGATATTCCTGTTAAAATAGTCGATTGCCGAAATCATTTTCAAAAAACCGTGGTTGAATATTTTGTTGAAAGTTATCGCAAGGGTTTGACGCCGAATCCCTGCATGCTGTGTAATCCTTTAATTAAATTTGGAATTATTTTTAAATTAGCCCGACAAATGGGCGCGTCCCATTTTGCCACCGGCCATTATGCCAATATCATTGACAAAGAAGACAATGGTTGTCTTCTAAAAAAAGGCACTGACTCTCAAAAGGATCAATCATACTTTCTTGCGCTGCTTTCAAAGGACATACTTCCTTTTATTTATTTTCCTCTCGGCAATATGACGAAACAACAAGTCATTGAACTGGCCGATTTAAACGGCCTTTCTCCTGTCACTCGAAAAGAAAGCCAGGATATATGCTTTATACCTAACAATGACTATGCAAAATTCATAATCGCCGGGGATGGGATTACAACTTCCCCCGGTCTGATTACTGATCTTAAAGGCCGGAAAATTGGAACACATCAGGGACTTCACCAGTTTACCATCGGTCAGCGTCGTGGAATAAACTGTCCTGCGAATGAACCATATTATGTACTGAAAATTGACCAAACCGAAAACCGGTTGATTGTGGGATTTAAAAAAGATTTATATAAATCCGTGCTCACCATAAAAAACATCAACTGGTTTATTCCAATCCCCCAGTCCCGGATAGATGTCTTTGTCAAAATTCGCTACCGCCATCAGGCGGCTGAAGCAGTTTTGCATCCGAATAATGACGGCTCCGTGACAATATTTTTTAAAAACCCGCAAGCAGCCATAACTCCCGGGCAAGGGGCTGTCTGCTATATCGGAGATGAAGTTATCGCAGGTGGCTGGATCCATGAATAACAGGAAAAAAACTAATTTAAAAATTTCCATAACCACCCTGGGCTGCAAGGTAAATCAGTTTGAATCCGATTCCATCCGTGCGGAGCTTCAAAAAATCAGCCCCGAATTTTGCAGCACTTCCAAATCTGTCGATGTCTGCATCATCAATACCTGCACGGTCACGCAAAAGGCTTCGATGCAGTCCAGACAGGCCATCCGAAAAATCATCCGGGACAACCCCAATGCAATTATATTTGCCACCGGATGTTATGCCCAATCCGAACCCCATGAACTGGAAAAAATTAAGGGCATTGATTATATTATCGGAAACACAGACAAGCATTGCATTGCGCAAATTTTTGCTTTATCCGATAAAACAGTGAAGAATGCTGAACCGGTGATTGTGCATCACGACATTCGGGCGGAAAGATGCATTCACGGCACCGCGCCGCCTTTAACCGGAAAGCGCACCCGGCCGTTTATTAAAATCCAGGACGGGTGCGACAACTTTTGTTCATACTGCATTGTTCCTTATACCAGAGGCCCCAGCAGAAGTCTCCCGCCGAATGAGATTTTACATATTATTAACAATCTGCCTTCTGTTAAAACACAGGAGATCGTGCTGTCCGGAATTCACCTGGGACGCTACGGGCTGGATCTTTCACCCCCCTCTTCTCTTTTGAATCTTTTAACGCAAATCCGGAAAGCGGAAATCGTTCAGCGGATCAGATTATCCTCCCTTGAACCCGGCGAGATTTCAGATGATCTTTTAAAATTTTCAGCGGATTCCGGGATTATCTGCCGTCATTTCCATATTCCGCTCCAGAGCGGTGATGCGTTCATCTTAAAAAGAATGAACAGACCATATGATCCGGCGCTGTTTGAGAGATTAATAAAGAGGACCCACCTTGCCCTCCCGGATGCAGGCATTGGCGTCGATGTCATGGTTGGCTTTCCCGGTGAAACCGACGAAGCTTTCAACCATACAGTTTCCTTAATTAAAAATC
>JAHECJ010000065.1:900-8453 GCA_024641805.1 Desulfococcus sp. | reverse complement strand
AAGCGCCGTCGGAGACTTCACCCTTTGAGGAAAATGCATTTGATTTGACGATGCTGCGCCCCATTTTTCGAACGTCCAGGTTGGTCCTTCCGGGTTTGATGTGTTTTTTAAGGGTTGGGACTTTTTTCACCGCTTCTTCAAGGGTGAACCGGTCTTTCCCGGTTTTCCGGGTCAGGTCATAGGTCTGTTCCGGTGTCAGGCTGAAGGCTTCCTTGACCAGGCTGTATTCATATCCCCGGTCGGTTTTCTTTTTGCTGATCAGATATCCCAGATCACACTTGTCGCTGTTGCTCAGCTTTGCGAGAATGCTGGCAACATCCTGAATTTTGATTTCCTTGCCGGCGGCTTCCGATACCTTTTGGGTGATATCCGGTGACCGCAATGCACTGCCGGACCTTAAGGAATCAATGATCATCTCACTGTTTGTTTTTTTTCTTTTCATGGCAACCTCACTCCTTGAGAGTTTATTTAAAATTTAAATTAATCCATTCTATATGGCTCAAATACGTACACCGTAACCTCATTTAAACCGTCGTAGAATTATTTGAGATAGTTACATGTGTAAAAAATTTTTTAATTTTAAGTCACATAGATTGATTTACGGTTCTGTACTAAATTTTATTACATTTTTATTATTTGTCAAGGGGTTAATTGTTTTTGTAGGGGTTTCCTTACAAAAAAAAACGGGGGGAGCTGACAGCTTTTAGCCTGATTTTTTCCTTAGAACATCATTCGGTAAGGAATTGTTAGTTTCTTCTATGTGATATCCGTCAAAAAAAATATTTTTCAGCTTTTGAAAAATCGGAATTACGACCGGAATAACGGGAACTGAAAGAGCGAGCGCTCGTTCTTTTTAGCTTGACAGTGCTTGGGACTCAGGGTATCAATTTATATATGCTTAAATTGAGCGGTTTAAATTTTGGAAAATAATTTTTATATTAATTTAAGGATGTTAGCCTGTTCCTGGATCCAAGCATTATAACCCTCCGGGATCGCCGATCTTACCGTATCTGATGCGGCAGCCTCGGCAATCGCTTAATTCAGGCAAGCTCTGCACCCTGAAAATATCGACTGAAGCGTCAAACTGTTTATTCATCATTATTAAAACTGGGGCAACTTATGGAAGCATTAGACAAATTAAAAGCCGTTGCACAAAACCCGTATGCCTATGCGTCGAATTTAAAACAGGTCACCGATAAGCCCGTTGTCGGCAATTTCTGCTCGTATACGCCCGAGGAACTGATTGTTGCGGCGGGCGGCATTCCCTTTCGTTTATTCGGAACGAAGGAAGATATTTCAATGGCGGATGCCCATCTGCAGGCATATTGCTGTTCCCTGGTCCGGGGGGGGCTTGAAGATGCGTTGAAAGGAAATTTGAGTTTCCTAGATGGAACGGTGTTTCCGCATACCTGTGATTCCATCCAGCGTCTGTCCGACATATGGCGGCTGAATGCAGGGTTCCCGTTTCATATCGACGTTGTACTTCCGGTTAAATTGAATACCGAAAGTGCCCGTATTTACATGATTGATGTGTTGAAAACTTTCCGGTCAGACCTGGAATCAGCGCTCCACGTCTCGGTCACTGAGGAAAAAATCCGACAATCCGTCAAATTATACAACCGTCTGCGAGAGATCCTGGGTGAAATCTATGAAATGCGATGTAACGACCCGGATAGTATCTCTGCGGCAGATCTTTACCATGTGATCAAAGCATCGATGGTGATGGATCGGGATGAACTATTAGAATTGTTGACCGCATTACGGGATGACTTAAAGAAAAACCTAAAAGACAGTACGTTAAACAAAAAGAAGCGGATTATACTGTCCGGCGGCATCTGTAATCATCCGGATATTTATACCGCTCTTGAAGAATCCGGTGCCGAAATCATATGGGATGATTTATGCACCGGGACGAGATGTTTTGAAGGCGAAATTGCGGAAACCGTTGACCCGATTGAGGCGATTGCGGATCGATATATGACCCGTATGGTTTGTCCGGCCAAACATTTAAGCGCTACAGCCAGGGGAGAAAACCTTGTCCGGCTGGTTAAAGAGCGGGATGCCTCCGGCGTGATATTCATGTTTTTAAAATTCTGTGATCCCCACGCGTTTGACTATCCGTATCTGAAAAAGTTTTTAGATGATGCCGGCATCCCGAATATTCTGCTGGAAGTTGAAGAACAGCTCCCTTCCGACGCACAGCTCAAGACACGATTCGAAACGTTTGTGGATATGATTCGTTAACTATTCAAGAATGTTGGATCTAATGTCATCCGCAGATAGATGTTTGAGGGAGTTTTTATCAACCATACTAACTTTATTATTGAATTTTTAATTGTCACTTACGCCAAGGCCGACATCCAAAAGTAGAACGCCGGCTGACACAATTTTTCAAAATACATCCATCGGAGGAAACATGGCCGATCAACCGATTGCGAAAGATCCGGAAAAAGAAAAACGGAAAATCAAATCCGTCAGTAAAATGAAAGAAATTATGACCACCTATTATATCGAGGCGAAAACCGCCCGTGAAACCGGCAAGAAGGTCGCCTGGATCACCAGCGGGGGGCCGGTGGAATTTCTGATCGCCATGGATGTGATCCCGGTTTATCCGGAGAATCACGGCGCCATGGTCGGTGCCTCCAAAATGGGGGTGGACTTGTGTGAAAAAGCCGAGGAAATGGGGTATTCTAGGGATTTATGCTCCTATGCGCGGTCGGACATCGCGTGTTCCGTCACTAACGGGGGGCCCATTGGCGGGCTGCCGAAACCGGATTTCCTGGTCTGCTGCAACAACATCTGCGGGACGGTGTTGAAATGGTATGAAGTAGCGGCCCGGTACTATAATGTTCCCCTGTTTATTCTCGATACCCCGTTTATTCACACCGAGATGTCCGAAGCTTCAAGAAAATATGTCATTGCCCAGACATATGAATATATTGATTTTCTGGAAAAACAATGCGGCAAAAAGATGGATTTCGACCGCATGCATGAGGTCAGCAAGCTGGCGGTGCAGGGACTCCGGCTCTGGCAGGAGGTGCTCGACACTGCCGCTCACAAACCTGCGCCCATGACGGCCTTTGATGCGTTTTTTCACCTGGCGCTGATCGTCACTCTTCGCGGCACAAAGATTGCCGTGGATTATTATAAACAGCTCAGGGATGAGATGAACCAGCGGATTACCGACGGGATTGCCATGGTCCCCAATGAAAAATACCGGCTATTGTGGGATAACCTGCCGGTATGGTACCGGACCAAGTGGCTGTCCGATAAATTTGCGTCCCATAATGCCTGTCTGGTGGGGGATACGTATACATCCGCATGGAGCGGGGTCATGGATCTGATTGACGAGGACAATTTTATTGAGACCGGCGCCGTGGCATATTCCAGTGTTTACATTAACGTGTCGCTGGATATTATGCTGGAAACCTTGAAAAAATTGATCAAAAAGTATGATGTGGACGGCCTGGTCATGCATTCCAACAGGAGCTGCAAGCCCTATTCTCTGGGTCAGTATGATCTGCAGAAACTGGTCATGAAAGAGCTGAAACTGCCGACGCTGATCATCGAAGCCGATATGGTGGATGCACGAAGTTTTTCTGAAAGCCAGATTGAGACCAGAATCGATGCGTTTATGGAGACGCTTAAATCCTGAGTTGTTTGAAAATTTTTTTGCCGAATGATAAATGAATTTTTTTAACTGATGAAATACAGATTCCAGGTGTCAGGTTTCAGGAGTAAGGGACAAACAATGAAACTGAAACCTGAACACTGACACCTGAGAACCACACGATAAATAATATGGTTTGAAATTTTTTGCTGATTACCCGAGTTGCCACAAGAGAGGCAACTCATGGGAAAGCCTTTGCGACGGAATAATATATAACTATTTATAAAGATTCAGATAAAGGACAACTAAATGATTACTGCGGGAATCGATATCGGATCCATCACCGCCAAAGCCGCTATATTGCAAGACGGGAAAATTCTCGGCACCCGAGTTATTTTCACGGGTTATAATTCAAGCCAGGCCGGTAAGACCGTGATTGATGAGCTGACAAAGCAAATCGATCTCAGCGTTGAACAAATAGATGCCGTGGTGGCCACCGGGTACGGGAGAAACAGCGTCGATTTTGCCACCAAAGCGATCACTGAAATTACCTGCCATGGTGCTGGTGCGCATTTTTTAAATCCGGAGATCAGATTTATCATCGATATCGGCGGACAGGACAGCAAGGTGATCCGAATCGATGAAAACGGCCGGGTGGTCGATTTCGCCATGAACGACAAGTGCGCTGCCGGGACCGGAAGATTCCTGGAGGTCATGGCACGCGCCCTGGAGGTCGATCTGGACGGATTCGGCGACATCTGCATGCAGGGAAAAGCACCGGCCAAAATCAGCAGCATCTGTACGGTTTTTGCTGAATCGGAAGTGATTTCGCTGATCTCAAAAGGTGAAACCCGGGAAAATATCATCGCGGGTATTCATGAATCCGTTGCTTCACGGGTTTCCGCCCTGGCCAAACGTGTGGGAGTCGTGGAACCGGTAATGATGACCGGCGGGGTAGCAAAAAATATCGGCGCGGTCCGGGCGCTGGAAAGCAAGCTGGAAACGACTATCCAGGTGTCGGAATATGCCCAGGTCAATGGCGCCATCGGCGCGGCGATTTTAGCGGGGAGATAGGGAATAGGTTTTAAGGTAGAAGGTATAAGGCTGAAAGTCTTTCCTGTCAGCCTTATACCTTCTACCTTCCACCTAAAAAATATCCTTGCCACCGTCTGCAGATCCGGCTATTAATGAGTAAATGCTTATAACAACCCGGAGGGTTTACGTGAAACCAATAAAATTTGATCCTGCCGTATGTGTCAACTGCGATACCATCGATTGTCTAATGAAATGCCAGTATATTTCCTTTACCGATATTAGCGAAGCCCGGGAAGAAAAATTAAAGATCAATGACGGCAGGGACAGTCGGGTGCTGACCCAGTGCCTGACCTGCTACGCGTGCCAGGAATACTGCCCGTTTGAAAACAATCCGTTTTATCTGCTGGTGGAGCGCCAGGAGGAAAAGGGGATTTTACCTGCCCCTAAGCCGATCGTTGAAGAGCAGTTGCGCATGATGGCTCCCAGAGGAAGAATTGCCCCGCAGGCGGTTTCCGGACCGGTGGTGGATATGTGCGCGTTTCCCATGCTGACCGGTTGCGTTCGGGGCAAATTGTTTGAAGGGGCCACCACCATTGTGGGCACCGATATTTTTTGTAATATCATGTGGCTTCATTTTGCGAAAAATTCCATCATCCGCGAGCGCGTTCCATTGATGATCGATAATATCATGTCCTTTTACCTGAAGAATTCAGACACCAATGAGCTGGTCTGCTTTCATGATGAGTGTTACGGAACCTATACCAGCGTTGCCGATGCCTATGGTATCGAGGTCCCTTTTAAGCCGATTCATCAATTTGATTATTATAACCAGCGTTTGAATGTTTTAAAAGACAGCATCAAACCGATCAATGCGAAAATCGTCTACCAGCGGCCCTGCTCCAACCGCCTGTCGCCGCAAACGGATAAGGTCTTGGATGAGATTTTTGCAAAAATCGGGGCCGAAAGGGTGCCAAGAAAGCATGACCGGGAAAATGCCCTTTGCTGCGGCGGGGTCCCGAGAGCACATCAGCGGGATGAACTGGCCGATGAACTGGTGGATAAAAATATCAATGACATGTTGTCCGTGGGCGCAACCTATTGTGTGTTCAATTGTCCGTTCTGCATGGCCACTCTGGGGCAGGAAGTCGCGGAGAAGGGGCTGATGCCGGTTCTGGTCAGCGACCTGGTGCAAATTGCTTTGGGAGAATAACATGACAACCGATCTGATCACCCGACTGGAAAAAATCGTTGGCCCTCGCTTTGTTTCCGGGGAAGCCGAGGAACGGTATCTGTATTCCATGGACCAGGGAACCATGCCGCCGGCGGTTCCGGACGCCGTGGTCATGCCGAAAAATAGTGACGAAGTTCAGCAGATCGTCCGGCTGGCCAATGAATTGAAAGTCCCGGTGGTCCCCATGGGCGCCGGGCTGGTCCTGTCCGGCCTGACCCGGGCCTTAAAGGGCGGCATCATTTTAGATATGAAGCGCATGAACCGCATCATAGTGGTGAACCCGATCAGCCGGTATGCGGTGGTGGAGGGCGGCGCTTCCCAGGGAATGCTCAAGGCCTACCTGAAAAAACATCATCCAGGGTTGAAACATTCCATGCCGGATGCCCCGCCCATTGCCACCCTGGCGGGCAATGTCTGTATTCACGGTTCCGGGCATCTGTCGGTGCTGGGCGGTTCCCATTCCGACATGCTCACAGGCATGGAGGTGGTGCTTCCTTCCGGCGAGATCATCCGAACCGGCGCCTGCAGTGTGTCTCCGGACTGGTTCGGCCGGTCGCCGCTGCCGGACCTGTCCGGATTGTTTCTGGGATGGTCTGGGACCACCGGCATTGTCACCCGTTTGGGGATTAAGCTGTTCCCCAATTATAAACATAATGACGTGCTGATTTTCGTATCTGAAGATGCGGATTTGATGCCGGATATGATATCAAAACTGACCAGCACCCAGGTGGCGGAGGATATGACGCCCTGGATGTCGCCGAAACCGGACTGGGCCCGGGGATTTTTGCATATCAATATTGCATACGGGGCGCACTCGAAAAAAGAATTGACCTTTAAGCGGAATCTGATGCAGGCGTCCGTGCGGGAATATATCGACCGGAAAATCGCCGGATTTTTACCCTTGCCGCCGCCTCAGAAAGGCCGGTTTTTAAAAATCCCGTCACCGGATCTGGCCCGGTTTGCGGATCTTCGAAAGGGTGGCGGGTTTGAATATGTGGGAGCGATCATGGCCATTGAGCATTTTCCGGCAGCCTATCGCGCCGGCCTGGCCATCGCGGAAAAATTCAATGTCGGGTATTCCCTGGGGGCACGCATTATCGGGGCTGGACATTCCATGATGTTCTTTTTTGCTTACGCATTCAACAGGGCGGACGCAGAGGACGTCAAGCGGGCATCCGAGGCCCTGGAAGCCACCAACACGGCGGCCCTTAAAATCGGGGGAATCCCCTGGAAAGCCGAACTGCCGGCGCAAAAACAGATCATCGAAAAGATGGATCCGAATACGTTTGCGCTCATGGGCCGCATCAGATCCGTGCTGGACCCCAACCACATCATGAATCCGGGCAACTGGGAGAAATAATATGGAACACGAAGAAATTCTGCATCGATGCTTCCGATGCGGCTACTGCAAGCTGCCCGGCAATTATGTGGATATCAACTGCCCTTCCTACCTGGCGTTTCGGTTTGAAACGTATTCGCCAGGGGGTAGAATGTGGCTTCTCCGGGCATGGCTGGATGGGAAAGTTTCAGCCGGCCAGCGGTTCGCCGAAATCATGTTTTCCTGCGCCACCTGCGGCAATTGTGTGGAGCACTGCGCGTTCCCGGAATTTAAAGACCGTCTGCTCCTGGCATTTAATGCCGGCAAGGAAGCGCTTCTGGATTCCGGACAGGTTTCGC
>JAHECJ010000065.1:0-890 GCA_024641805.1 Desulfococcus sp. | reverse complement strand
GGGCCGACGGCCTTAATCTCGCGTCGTATGCCGACCAGGAATATTTGTTTTTCACTGATGATATTGGCACCCATGATCCCCGGGGGCAGGAGATCGCAAGGTCCGTGGCCATGCTCCTGCAAAAAGCGGGAATTTCTTTCGGCATCCTGTCGGATGGTGTGAACTCCGACGGAAATGATGTCAAGGCCATGGGTGAAACGCTTCTTTTTGAAGCGTTGGCGAAAAAAAATATTAAGGTTTTTAATGATAAAAAAGTAAAAAAAATTATTACCCTGTCTCCCCACAGTTTTAATGCGATCAAAAATGATTATCCGGCTCTTGACGGCCGTTACCAGGTGTTTCATTACACCCAGGTGCTGGCATTTGCCATGGGACGGCTGAAGTTTTCGGCCAACGCACCGGGCGGCAAAATCGCCTTTCATGATCCGTGCTACCTGGGTCGCCATAATACGGACTATGAATCCGCGCGCATGATCCTCCGGTCGGTGCCCGGTGTAAAACTGGTGGAGATGGACCGGAACCGCAAAAACGCACTGTGCTGTGGCGGGGGTGGTGGCAATTTTTTTACGGACCTGTTGTCCGGCGGGGATGATTCTTCCGCCAGGGTAAGGGTCTCGGAAGCCGAAGATGCGGGTGCACAAATCCTTGCGGTTGCATGCCCTATTTGCGCTGTCATGCTGGAAGACGCGGTCAAGGCGGGAAATCTGGAAGAAACGTTATCTGTTCGGGAAGTATCTGAAATTGTGACGGAGCGGATGAATTTTCAGAAAGCGTGAATAAAGGATCTCTAATCGCAATGCTTCAATGAGCGGGTCCGTCGGTTTTGGGGCTCACAATCATAAACACAATAAACAAAAGTGCCGAAATTGTGGCGGTCACGGACCCGAAGT
>JAHECJ010000064.1 GCA_024641805.1 Desulfococcus sp. | reverse complement strand
CGCAGTTATTTTTCTCGTTTTCAATAATTTTATAAAGGCATTCCACACCGTCTGAAATATCCGTAAAACATCTTTTCTGCTCGCCGCCGTCGACCAGTTTGATCGGGGTCCCTTCCACCAGATTCAGAATCAGCTGGGTAATGGCCCGGGAGCTTCCGATACGCGCGGATGAGAGGCTGTCCAGTCTCGGGCCGATCCAGTTAAATGGCCTGAAGAGCGTAAACCTTAGTCCCTCTTTTTGTCCATACGCCCAGATGACTCGGTCCAGGAGCTGCTTACTGCAGGAATAAATCCAGCGCTGCTTGTTGATCGGTCCCAGAATCAGCCGGGAGGTCTCTTCATTGAATTCCGGATCGTCACACATGGCGTAAACTTCGGAAGTGGACGGGAAAAGCAGACGTTTGTTGTATTTCACGCAGTAACGGACGATGCGCAGGTTTTCCTCAAAATCAAGTTCAAACACCCGCAGCGGATTCCGCGTATATTCCGCGGGGGTCGCAATGGCGACCAGCGGCAGGATAATATCGCATGTCTTGATGTGGTATTCGATCCACTCACGATGAATGGAAATATCGCCTTCGTGAAAATAAAAATCACGGCTGCCGACAAGTCGTTTAATCCCATCGGAATGAAGGTCCATGCCATGAACTTCATACTTCCCGGATGCCAGAAGGCGCTCTCCCAGGGCATTTCCGATAAAACCCCCGACCCCCAGTATCAGCACCCGCTTTTTTTTAAGCCCCACGGATATTTTCCGTGGATCGTGTCCAAATCGCATCCCGGCGGACATCGACATCTCTTCGGCGATCTGGTTCCCGTTCATGAACACACCGCCTTCCACCTGGGCGAACGCCACTTCGACCAAATCCCGACCGCATTGAATGCGCAAGGGAGATGTTGAAACAATGCTTCCCGGAGGAAACGCGTTTTTATCCTCGGCCACCACACTCACTTCCCAGAAAAAATATTTATTATCGCCTATATGGGAAAAGGCGCCGGGATAAGGGGATGTGACTGCCCGGACCAGGTTCCGGACATCTTCCGCCGGGAGTTCCCAGTTTATCTCGCCATCCGCCGGTTTCCGGCCGCCAAAATAGGTCGCCTGTGATTTATCCTGCGGCTTCTTCGGGATATCGCCTTTTTTCATCTTCGGCAAAATCGCATCCAGCATTTTCGAGGATGCCGAACACATTTTATCCATGAGCGTTTTTGCCGTATCATTCATGCTGATGGCAATTTTCTGCTGGATCACAATATCGCCGTCATCCGGCCGGGGCGTCATGGTGTGAAGCGTTAGGCCGGTTTCCCGCTCGCCATTGATGATCACCCAGTTGAGTGGGCACCGCCCGCGATATTTCGGCAGCAGGGAACCATGCAGGTTAAAACATCCGACCCGGGGAATTGAAAGAATTTCCGGGGAGACCATATTCCGATAATAAAAGGAGAACAGAATATCCGGTTTTTGCGTCTTAATCCGATGAACCCACATGGGATGATTGATATCATCCGGCGCATACACCGGGATATTTCTGGCAGCCGCAAATTCGGCAACAGAACCGAACCATTTGTTTTCATTCACGTCATCCTTGTGGGTATAGATGGCGGCAATGTCGTATCCGTTTCTAATTAATGCCTCAATACCGGCAATCCCGATATTATGGTAAGCCAACACAACTGTTTTCATGAATCCATCCTTTGGTTGATTTGTTGTTCAGATTTCGGATTGCCGACGGTGCGCCGAACAAAATACCGGGGACGCGCCCGAACATCGTGATAGACGCGACCGAGGTATTCCCCCAGCAGCCCCATACCGATGAACTGGGCTCCCACAAATACGAATAAAACAGCAAACAGGGTAAAAACCCCTTCCGCGGCCCATGTGGCGCCATATATCAGCCGCATGAGCAAAAGGAGAATACCGAACCCGAATCCGGCGGCGGATATGATTACCCCGAAAACGCTGAGCAGGCGCAAGGGAAGCGTTGACATGCTGGTTAATAGATCAAACTGGAGATTGATCAGTTTCCACAGATCGTATTTCGAACGGCCCTTGCTGCGGTCATGATGTGAAACCTCTATTTCCGTTGCCGCACCTGCAAAGCTGTTGGCCAGCACCGGGATAAACGTCGAGCGTTCCGTGCATTCGAGCATGGCATCCACAATATGCCGCCGGTAAGCCCGCAGCATGCAGCCGTAATCCGTCATCATCACGCCGGTATAATGCTGCACCACTTTATTGGTAATTGACGAGGCCACCTTCCGGAAAAAAGAATCCTGCCGGTTTTTTCTCACTGTTCCCACCACATCATACCCGGTTTCAATGCATTCAACCAGGCGGGGAATCTCTTCCGGCGGGTTCTGCAGGTCCGCATCAAGGGTGACGATAATTTCCCCTTTTGAAGCCTCCAGGCCGGCCATGACCGCGTTATGCTGACCGTAATTCCGATTCAGAATAACACCGAAAACCAGGCCGGGATACTGCTCACCGGCTGCCGCGATTTTCTTTTCAGAGCCGTCGGAACTGCCGTCGTTCACCAGGATCAGTTCAAAAGGACGTCCGGTTTGCCGTCCTGCCTTGATGCACCGGTCCACCAGTTCATCCAGGTTCGGCTCTTCATTAAAAACCGGTATCACAATACTGATCAGTTTTGATTCACTCATTTTAATACATCCTTGATAGCATCCACCACATCCCGGACATCACCATCGGTCATGCCCGGAAAAAGCGGCAGGGAGCAGATACGGTCCGAGTTCCACTCGGTGTTAGGCAAAACACCGGGCCTTATATTCATGGTTTCCCGATAATATCTCTGCATGTGGGCGGCCCGGAAATGAAGTCCGGTCCCGATGTTTCTGAGTTTCAATTCCTGCATGAAAGCGTCCCGGCTCATGCCTGCCTTTTCGATATCCAGCCGGATGATAAACAGGTGCCATGCATGGGAAAATTCATACGCCGGGTCGGAAAGGGGCATCACCTCATCGATTTCCCCGAGAAGCTCCCGGTAAAGCAAAGCCAGTTGACGCCGCTCCTGGTTAAACGCATCAATCATCGCAAGCTGGCTGATGCCAAGAGCGGCTGCGATGTCCGTCATATTATATTTATATCCGGGTTCCATTACCTCGGCCTGGGGTGATCGGCCATGGGTGTCCCGGTCATAGGCATCCACGCCCAGCCCGTGAAACTTCAGGCGCTTAATGCGTTCAATCAGTACCGGATCATCCGAACAGAACATACCGCCCTCGCCCGTGGTGATGTTTTTGATCGGATGAAATGAAAAAATCGCCGTGCCTTTTGCCCCGATCTTTTCACCCTGATACACGGTTCCCATGGCATGGGCAGCGTCTTCGGCCAGCAGCAGGTTGTTTTTTTCCGCAATCTTCCGGATCGGCTGCATATCTGCAGGCGCACCGGCAAAATGGACGGGAATAATGAGCTTTGTTTTGGATGTTATGCTGCGTTCGACCGCCTCGGGCATGACCATCAGCGTATTTTTATCAATATCGGCAAACACCGGGGTCGCGCCCGCCAGCACGATCAGATTGACGGTGGACACCCAGGTCATGGACGGCGTAATTACTTCGTCTCCCGGGCCGATGTCAAGCGCCTTGAGCAGCACATGCATCCCCGCGGTTGCAGATGCCAGCGCCACCGAATGTGTCGCGCCGGTATATTCGCTGAACTTTGATTCAAACGCAGCGGTTTTCGGGCCGGTGGTAATCCAGCCCGACCGGAGGGTTTCCACCACGGAATTGATGCCTTCCTCTGAAATCAAGGGCTTGGAAAACGGCAAAAAACTATTTCGCATGAACATCTCCTTATTTTCACACTCCCTTTCCATCAATCCAGAAAATGCGCCGCTTCTTTCCCGTATATGCTTCTTCAATAATACGGTAGGGCCCATTGATGAGCTCATTCATAGAATCCACAGCTTCCTTCCGGGGGCAATCCCTGTTGACAATAATACTTTTAAATTCAGGGTCTTCTCCTTTAATGATTTTCCGGATTCGGTTTTCATCCGTGATTTGCTCGACCGGCCAGTCTGCATAATAATAAAAGCATCCCGCCATTGTCTCGTTGAAATTATAACCGGCAATGCTCGGCCGTTGATCCGCCGGAATCCGGGAAACAAACTGCACGATATCCGACTGCATGCTTTTTTCCATATCAACGGCTTTTACCGGCAGTGTCAACAGACATAAAAAGAGCATTGATGTCAAAAAAACGACACTCCATGCATTGATCGGCCCCTTTGTCCATTGGATACCGATCAGCAGGCATATGACAAGACCGATGCCTGATATAATATTTCCATAACCGAATGTCATTAGAAAATTTGTCGTCGGCGCTGAAAGTACGTTTCTGTAAAACTTCTCAAAAAAAGGAACAACAGTCAATGCCGCAAGCAGAATTACACCAAGAAACGCCCAGAATAAAAAATACCCTTTAAGGCCCTTATTTTCTATCGGTGTTTGCAGCATCTGCGCGCACATGATGGCAAACACCGGAAAGACCGGGGCAAGATAAATACCGCGCTTGGTGGCTGACAGTGACAGCAGAAGGATGGATCCCACCCCCCAGATCATCAAAAAAATATCGTCTTTGGAAGGGCGGATGCGGTTCAGGATTTTTTTAAAAAACGCCCATCCCCAGACAATCAGCACGGGAAACCAGGGCAGTGAATCCACCGCAGTTTGAACAACATAATAAAACGGTTTGCCGGTCCGGATGTGCCCTTTCGCATCCGCATCCCCGACCAGCCGGCCCACGTGATTCACCCAGAACCATTCATGCCAGAGGTCTGCACCGCCTTTGACTTTCAGCAGATACATCCAGACACCGGAAAGAAGGGCCATTATTGCCAGGCCAAAAAAATGATGTCCGATGTGCAGATTCGTTGTTCGCAACCCCTTCTTTTTCAGTTCCAGTATCCATAGAGCGAACATCCCGCACCAGGGGATGCCGATCAGAATCGGTCCGATAAAGCCTTTTGTCAGGAAGGCACCGGCGACAAAAAATCCCGCCAGCAGACAAAACCACGGCCGGTTCCCAAAATAGACCTCGGAAAAGCTCCATATGGCGGCAATCACAAAAAAGCACAGCGCGCAGTCACTCCGGATCCAGTGAAAATTCTCAATAAACCCCGCCATCGTCACCAGGACCGCGGCAGCCAGAAGCGCTGAAGAGTTACCGAAAAGCCGCCTTGACAGCAAAAAAGTCATCCATGCCGTACCTACGGCAAAAAGTGCCGTCACCAGCCGCAGGGCGTTTGTATTGCCAATATTGCCCCCGAACCATTTTATAAAAAATGCATTAACGGCAAAATACAGGGGCGGTTTTTCAATAAACGCTTCTCCGGCGAGGCGCGGCACCACTATATCGCCTGTCCGGCTCATTTCAAGGGAAATGGCTGCGACCCGGGGTTCATCCGGCGTCCAGAGATCCCGGTTAAAGAGACCGGAAAACATCACCGCCAGACAGGCACAAAATATAATTGGTGTACGAACTGAATAATTTTCCATCAAAATATTTTAACTCCTCCAGGTCGGTTAAAAAATGGAAAACACGTATTCCCCGTTTTGGTCAATAAATTGTGGTGACGGCAACACCGGCCGCCATTTTTTAAAATGATCCGCCTCAGCCACCAGGACCACGCGTCCCTGATTTTGTCTGATTAATGCGTTGAGTGTTTTGATATCCAACTGGCGATGCGATGCATCGTCATATCGGAGCCCGTATGATAATTCTCCGGCGTCGCCTATCAGATACACATCATTTCTTTTGTAATACCAGCAGACCGCTCGGGCAGGGGTTAACCCGGAAACGAGAACCGTATCCGGATGGATTTTATCCGCATGTTTCAGCAAAAAACTTCCCGGCGCCTGGTGCAGGATGACCTTGTCAGGATAGGCAAAGTTGGCGCAAAACATAAAAATCATTGGGGCAACCGCAAAAAGGATGATCTTTTTCCGCATGCCGGATGAGACAATGGCGATTCCCATGATTAATGAGCATGTCAGAAGACTTAAAACCACGATCCAATACGTTCCATTTGCATAGGGTTTTAAATTATGGAAATCCGTCACCTGGAATATCAGCAGGCCCAGTGCTAAAATCGAGAAAAAAGCGATGGCCGGCAATGCGCCGGTTTTGAAATCGGTAACGATTTTCGAATCTTTTCGGCCGTCAAGCCCACCCGCGAGCAGCAGGGCAAAGGGAACAAAACATGGCAATATATAAGTTAAAAGCTTCCCTTTTGAAAGTGAAAAAAACAAAAAAGGAAATATAAACCAGCAGATTGCAAATTTAATGACCGGCTTTTCAATGTTTTTTTTGATTCCCTTCCAGGCGGCCGGCGCCAGAAACGTCCAGGGAATCGCGGCCAGCGGAAAGAGCATGAAAAAGTAAAAAAACGACGCTTCGTGCTGGGCATTGTCGCCGGCAAACCGTTTAATATGCTCGTCCCAGAAAAAATAATGCCAGAAATCCGGCTCCCGGCGCCAGATTAAGATTGACCAGGGCAATACGACCACTACTAATGTAATGAGCGGTATCCAGGGAGATCTGAAAACAGCCTTCCAGTTCTTCTCCCAAATCAAAAACGGCACAATGGCCAACACCGGTATGGCCAGCGCAACAAATCCCTTTGTCAGAAAAGCGCCGCCCCAGAATACGCCGCATAAACCCAGTAAAGCAGTTTTTCGCCACACCGCCCCCTTTTCTCCGGAGACGATTGAATACGCATAAAAAAAACAGGCCATCCCGGCGGTAATAAAAAAAGCCAGCATGCTGTCCAAAACAGAAAACACGCCGACGCCGAAGACTTCGAAACAGGTTAAAAAAATCAAGGCTGCCGAGATACCGGCAAAACTTCCGCCTGCAAATCGACCGGCAAGCAGTAAAAGAAACAGGGCGGACAGGCCGGTGGAGGCAGCGGACGAAAACCTGACGGCAAATTCATTTTCACCGAAAAGTTTGAGAGAGGCTGCGTTCAGCCAGTATCCAAGCACCGGTTTTTCAAAATACCGCAGCCCGTTGAGATGTGGAACCACATAATCATTGCTTTGAACCATTTCCCTTGCGATTTCAGCATACCGGGTTTCATCCGGAACCAGAAGCGGCCGGACGCCCAGTGGCAGAATATATAAAAGAAGGAACATGGTCACTAAAAGCAGATAAATAAATCTCACGAATTTATACCTTTCCCATACTATCAATTAATTATGCAGGATTCTACTTTTAGACACGTCATGTGAACGGAAAGCATTCTTATAGAATTTTAATCAAAAGAAACGATTCTTTATCCAAATTATTTCATACCGTGTCTGCTCATGCCGTCAATTTCATCCGACCCGATTATTGATTGAAACAGTACCATTGAAAGATTACCTGAATATTATCAGAAAATTACAATTTGATAATCTTAATTTCTTTCAGAATTAAGAAAATAAATGAATTAGAATAACAAAAGAGATGGATGAGGACAAGGAAATGGATAACTGAACGAAAACCCTGAATCTAAGATGCCATTACGGGTAGAGAGGAATGAACGACGAAGTAATCCCCTGTCTTTAATGAGATTGATTGACGTCGTGCCTTCCTCGATGATGAAGAATCTATAGTTGAGAGGCTTTACGTTCGAGCAATAGATACTTAATACTATAACTATCTTTCCGGCCTTGCGATTTATTGCTGCGGCAGACGGTAAAGCTGGTTCTGGTAGGCAAGACTTCCCCACAGGGCGGTTGCCAATGCCTTTTCCGACAGACCCTCTTTTATAATTCCTTTGCTCAGTTCACGGCTTTTAAAATCATAGACAAACCCCTGGGGAGGCTTGCGGGGCTGCAGGATCACCACATTATCGCCTTCCATATAGGCCATGTTCATGTCATACTGCATCATGGCCCGCCCGGTATATTCATCCGGCTGGGCCGTCATATCCCGGCCCGGCATGGGATTTTCGTTATCCACGCCGATCAGGGAAAGCAGGGTTGGCGGCAGATCAATCTGGCTCATAATCCGCAAGTCACGTTTCGGGGCGATCCCTTCGCCCAAGATCAATCCCGGGATATGGAAATTATTGATGGGAACCAGGCTGGCGCCGGTCACCCGGGAATCGTGGTCCGCCACCACCAGAAAGACCGTGTCGTTCCAGTAAGGTGATTTTACGGCTTTTTCAAAGAAACGGCCGATGGCATAATCGGCATATTTCATGGCATTATGGCGGGCCTGTTTAGGCTGTTCATAGAGTTCGATCCGGTCATCCGGAAATTCAAACGGATCATGGTTGCTGGAAGAAAACACCAGGCTGAAAAATGGCTGTCCGCTTTCATGCAGACGCATGAACTCCTCATGCGCCCTGTCGAGAAGGTCTTCGTCGGACACTCCCCAGGACCCCTCATAGGTCGGATTTTCATAATCATTTTGATCAATGATTTCATTGAACCCGTTTCCCAGAAAAAA
>JAHECJ010000063.1 GCA_024641805.1 Desulfococcus sp. | reverse complement strand
CAGAAAAAACCAGAGAATCACGATTTGCGGGTCGGAAAAGCGCTGGTTAAACCAGTTGCGGAACATGTTTATCATTATTTAAGCCTAAATGCATGACATTGGGATAGTAACGAACAAATGATTGCGCATCAAATTTAAATGTGGTTATTCAGCCAGTTTTCAAGGTCTTTTAATACCTTTTCCCGATCGCCGTTCCGCTCATTATAGATTTCATGATATAAATGATCATAAAAACAGAGGGTTTTATCTTTGGTTGTCAGTGATTCGAAGAAATGTTTTGAAGTAGCGGCATGAACCAGTCGGTCATCGCCCGCCACCTGCATCAGAACGGGGATTTTAATACGGGCGGCTGATAAACGGGTGTTTTCCATGGCAGACAAAAATTCTGTAAACCATCTGGCCGTAATATTTCTGTGAACCAGCGGGTCATTGTTGTAGGCTTCAACGATATGAGGATCGTGACTCAGGAATGAGGAATCGAGTTCATTATCAAAGGTGAGTGACGGCCGGATGCGGGACAGAATTTTGGCAACAGTGCCTTTGACCACGGGCACTTTCATTCCCGGATTCAACGCCGGCGATGAGGCGATCACGCCGTCGGCAATATTGGTATGTGTCTCGACAAAATTCAGAACAATCAATCCCCCCATGCTGTGGCCGAGCAATAAAAATTTTATCCCGGCAGGCATATCGGATTTTGCAATATCAACCATTTTTTTAAAGTCATTGCGGTACTGGTCCATGGAATCAATATGGCCGCGTTTTCCGGCGCTCTGCCCGTGTCCCCGGTGGTCCAACGCCCATACGGAGATGCCCATATTGGCGATCCGGTCGATTACGTGGGAATATCTTCCTGAATGTTCTCCCAGGCCATGGGCAATAACCAGACGCGCAACTTCCTTATCCGCGCGCCGGTGACGGTAAAAAAGAGACAGACCGTCATCCGCATTAAAATTTCGATTGATATCATTTGTTTTTGCCATATCTGTTATCCTTAAGTGGGTGAGAGACGGTCAGCTTTAAATTCCAATTTTTGAGAGAAATGAACAGATAGAGTTAACCGTATTTACGAGTTTGGGATATGATGCATGGAGTTCTTTGACCGATGACGATAATCCCTCTAAAGAAATTTCTATCAGATGCGGGTCAACTTCGTCCCGGGTCGCTTCATGGGCGGAAATTTTTGTGAATCCTTTAATGCTTTCAGCGGTTTCTTTTTCTGTTTTACTCAACTCGGTAATCTCGGCGTTTAATTCGTTGAGCAGTTCGAAATATTCCTTTTTTTTGTCCTCGGGAATATTGGGGGATTGCTTTATTTTGGATTCAATTTTTTCAAGCGTATGTTCCAGCATATAGGCTCCTCTTGTTAAAAAATTATCATCACTGTGTAGCAAATTATCTGTTAAAGATCAATTTTTTGTCGGAGTATTTAAGAATAAATTTTAACAGTCGACTTTATTCTTGCTTTCAGCAATGTTATGGGAATCCGGGGGCCATGTGGGGAGGCGGGTGAATAGAGCAATATCTATCAAGTGACAGGAAGATAGAAGGTTTCAATGCCTACAGGCTTTGATTATTCTCTTATTTGCACATCAAGATGACTGACAAATTCATCGCCGGTGATGGTTTCCACTTCAAGTAACGATTGGATCAGAAAACCATCAAGTACCGCAATGATCAGTGATGAAAGCACGCGCTGATTGGTGATTTTGGGTTCAAGCTTTGCAAACCCCTCTGTGATCATACTTTTCCATTCCTGGTATTTTTTCCGGAAGCGCTCTTTTAAATCCTCATTTTCATTTAATGCCTGCTGTACAAGATATAAATGAAGGCGCCCACGGGTATCGGCGGCCAGAATACGCTCAAACAGGATTTTCAGCAATTCTTCCCAGCTCGCTTTCCCCTGGCTCTGTTCAATAATCCCAAAGAGGTTTTGGGAAATCTGGTTAATATGCGCTTCCGTGATATCAAAGATCAGTTCATTTTTTGAAGCATAATAATAATAAAGGCTTCCTTTGCTGATGGCGGCTTCTTCGGCAATATCAGCCAGGCTGGTTTTTTCAATCCCTTTTTGAACGATAAGCCGCGTTCCTGCTTCGATAATCTGTTGTTTCTTAGAGGCCTGTTTTTGAGCTTTTTTCTCTTTATTCAATGAATATTCCTGTGGGAAAGATAGAAAAAATTAATAAAAGACCACGCCTAAGGGTGATAAGGCGTGGTCAAAAAAAGGAAAAATTTGTAAATTAAACGTTGTTGAGCAATGCTGCCAGGTCAGGAAGACCGACTTCTTCAAGCACTTTTTTTGTTGGGAGGCCGTTTTTGTCAAATCCGCGCAATTCATAAAATTCAGCAAGCATTTTATCCATATCCGGCAAACTTCCTTCAGTTGGTCCTTCTTCCATTACTGTCATCAGTCGTTTGGGAAGTTTGTCATCTTCTGCCCTTGCGCCGAAAAGATTGGTCAGGCCGCGCTTTAAATACCATATCCGTCTGCCAATCTCCAGGACTTCATTGAGGCTATAGTCGAATCCGGTGACGTAATTTACAAGACTCACTGCCTGGGTGGCATTCAAGGGCATTCCGCCGAGATTACAGAAAACCGCGCAGTTTGAAAAAAACATTCCGTAATCCTGAGCGGCCACGTTTAACTTCGCCCTTTCGTCGCTCCCTTCAGGGAGATCCGAAGACAACATCGGAATCTCGGGAATGAAAATCGTCCCGCCCTCCGCTTCAAAGGTGAGGCTTGCTTCATGACAGGCGCCTCGCGGTGATATGGCATAAGCCAGTCCATATCCATGGGCGCTTCTGGGGTCATGCATGGGAGCTTCAAGCCCTTTGACTGTTGTCAGGAAATCCGACGCATTTCCGCCAATGTGTTCTGCTGCTTTTTGGCTGCCCTGGCCGAGGATGGCGCCGAATCCTTCCTGTTTGGCAATTTTTTCGACCATTTTCACAATCGCTTCTGAATTGCCCCATGTCAGGGAAATTCCTTCCGTATCTTTTTCATCAATCAAGCCATTTTCAAAGCACTCGATGGCAAAGGCAATTGTTGAACCGCAGGTGATGGTGTCCATGCCGTAGCGGTTGCAGATGTCATTTGCCTTTGCAATGGATTCAATGCTCGGGTTTAAACACATGGCGCCGAAAGTGGCAACGGTCTCGTATTCCGGCCCCGGTCCTTTTTCCATTTTAAACGGGCCGTCTTTCACTTCCGCATTTTTTTTACACGCCACACCGCATCCATAGCAGGTTTTATGGCCAGCAAAAATCTTTTCTTCAATCATTGAAGGTCCGATTTCGTCGATTTCATCCCAATCCGTCTGCTGCCAGTTTTTGATGGGAATATCACCGCTGATGATGCCGACGTCCATATGGGTTGCGGTGCCGGAAGAATGTATGGCGCTGATGCCGATACTTTCGTCATAAATTTCTTTAAGCTCGGCACGCAAAACATCGAGCTCTTCAGGCTGGGCGACCTCAATTTTGCCGTTTCCGCTGACAAAGACGGCTTTAAGCATTTTCGATCCCCATACTGTGCCCATGCCAGTGCGGCCTGCTGCGTGGCCCTTGTTGTTTATCAGGGAAGCAAATTTTATGAGTTTTTCGCCTGCAGGGCCGATGGCTAAGACCTGTCCGCCTTTTTTTGTTTCCGGTTTCAGATCCTCTTTTAATTGATCTGTAACGGTAAAAACATCCTTACCCCAGTATTTCTCGGCATTTCTGATTTCAACGGTGTCGTCGTTAATAAACAGGTATGAAGGTGTTTTCGCCTTGCCGGTAATCACAATTCCGTCGTAGCCTGCAAATTTCAGATAAGCACCGAAAAACCCGCCGACATTGCTGTCACCCCAGAATCCGGTCAGGGGAGATTTGGAACAGACAGTCCACCTTGCTACGCCATTGAGTTTCATGCCGGTCAGCGGTCCGGTCATCAATACAAACGGATTTGATTCGGATAAAGCGTCAAATACCGGATTATTCTTTATCAGATCCAGGTATATCCTTGTTCCAAATCCCAGTCCCCCGATATGTTTTCTGGCAAAACCCATGTCCAGCGGTTTTTTTTCAATCACACCGGAGGATAGGTTGACATATAGGATTTTTCCAGCATAACCGCCCATAATTTTGCTCTCCTATATAAATTTGATTTTGTATCAGTAAAAGATTTTTTAAGCTGTTGGTGGTTTATAGGCTTTTGTAATATTGTATTGTTCAAAACCGTTGGCATCCAGATATTGCGGATACATGGCATATGAAGGCTTAATCGCCGGAAGAAGTTTCAGAACTTTGGGAATCGGGCCTTTGGCCACCATTTCCTTACGGGTCAATGCTTTGGTCAGGTTCACCATACCGAACCAGAACCGGTGCGCAATGTCTGCCGACATGGTCATTTCAACGATGGCTTGCGTTGTTGTATCATGCGGTTTGACCAGCGCCTTGTCTCCCGCACAGTCAACAACCACGGTCAGATCCGGATCACTGTATTTAAAGCGGATGACCATTTTGGATTGCAGCAGTTTGTCAGCGATCAGCGGTGTATCTGCGACCAGTTGAAAGAAGCCCACGATTACTTTTTCAAATTCTTCGGAAGTTTTGAACATACCCATGATTGTCGTCTCCTTTTTTAGTTAATATGCATTCTGAATATATGGTAATAATTCTTCTTCGTCCATTTCTCTGGGGTTGTAAAATGATGTGCCGTCATTTATGGCGCCTTCAGCAATGGCAACGAGTCCATCTTCCGGAACGCCCACATCTCGCAATCGTATCGGTAAAGCGCCCAGTTCATTGAGTTGTTTTGACAGTTTTCTGATGGCCGCGATGGCGAGTCTTGCCGCTTCATCTTCCGATAATCCGGAGGTATCCTCTCCCATGACCGGCGCAAGCCGTGCCAGTTTTTCTTTGATTTCTTCAAAATTATATTCCAGTCCAAAAGGAAGAAATATTCCGTTGGCTATACCATGGGGAACCCGATACAGGCCGCCCGTGGCATGGGCCATTCCATGAATGCAACCGCACATGGAATGTGTAAAGGAAATGCCGGCCATCGTGGATGCAATCAGCATGGATCCCCGGGCATCAACGTCGTCACCGGTTCGGGTTGCCGTTACCAGGTTTTTCATGATCAGTTCAATGGCGCCGACCGCGAAGGCGTCTGAGATCGGAGAGGCCTGGGGGCCGACATACGCCTCAACCGCATGGGTTAACGCATCCATACCGGTCGCTGCCGTCATTTTCGGGGGCAGGGAAATGGTCATTTCAGGATCCAGCACCGCCAGGTTCGGCAAGAGGAATTTATCAGGAAACGCCAGCTTCTCCTTATTCTCTTCATCATAGATAACCGCGATCATGGTTACTTCGCTACCTGTGCCGGCGGTAGTGGGTATGACCACATGAGGATTAAGCGGTTTTGTTAATGTATGTGCCCCTGAATAATCATCAACCAGGTCACCGCCGACAGAAAACAGAATATTAACGGCTTTTGCGGTATCAATGACGCTTCCGCCGCCAATGGATATAATGCCTTCGGCACCGGATGCTTTTACAATATCCGCACATTTTTTTACGTCTTTGAGTCTGGCATCCTGTGCCACATCCAGATATTTTCCGGTCACTTCAAATCCGGCGTCAACAAGACCGTCCGCTACTTTCTGAACCAACCCCAAATCATTGATGATATGATCGGATACAATAAAATATTTTGTGATACCGATAAGATCGAGTTCGGGTTTTAAATCTGTCGCAACCCCGGCCTCATAAACAACCTTGGTGGGGTTATAAAATTCAAAAAATTCAGGCAACATGATAAACTCCTTGATACGGGTTAAAAATTAAGTCGGCCAACCAGTTTAGTTTTTTTTAACACAGCAAAATACCGCCGTCAATTAAATAAATTTAGTTACTTATATATAATTAAAATCATTGATAAATACATTGGAATTTTTCATAAGACTAATAAACACGGTTTATGACTACAAGTGATGTTTATGAATCCCATTAAAAAGCTTGAAAAAGAAACCATCTTAATTTAAATACTGATAACTTGTCCTTTTTTAAAGAAGGGGCGGTTCGCAAAAAATCATCATTGAAAGGAGCTTATTTTGAAATTTCGATTTTTCATTGTGATGGGAATACTGATGTTTATCGTTTCAGTTGCCGCTGAAAGTTGGGCCGGCTGAGGTTGTTCAGCTCCTTCGCGGAGCACTTCCCCGGTGGGGAAGGGAGGAATTGAAAATCGTGTTGAACAGTTGAAAGGAGACCTTAATCCATTTTATGCCCGGTTACGGCTGGGTGGATTATATGATTCCAGAGTTGGTTCATCAACTAACGGAGTGGATATAGGCAGCGATACAGGATTTGCCACGACACTTTCCGCCGGCTGGCAGGCCCCGATAGAAGGCGCTTTCGGATTCAGAACCGATTATGGCGGATATGCGAGCTTTTATCAGGATTTCAACGAATATGATGTGATCGATCAAAGCATATCGCTGGAGCCTCAGTATACAAAGGGCCAGCTGACATACAGCCTGCCGGTTGCCTACGGTTATGCCCTGGAAGACAATAAAACGGATTACGTCAAATATACGGTTTCGCCGACTTTAACTTATTTAATTCCGCAAACCAATCAGGCAGTTGCTTTTTACGGGATTGGTGCCATTATCGATGACCGGGATCATTCTGCGTATGATGAAGACGCTAAAACTGCCGGGGCCGGATGTGCATATATTCTTTTTTTTAAAGATGTAAGCACAATCCGCTTGTCTTTAGATTATCAGCACTCAAAATATGATGAAGCGGTTCTCGGATATGAACCCACTTCCACTTCAACTGATAAACGGACAGATGACAACCTGGTTGCCGGACTCGATATTCAATATCAGTTAACAAATTTTTTCGGTATTTATACCAATTATTCTTTTATTCATTCAACGTCCAATGTTGATCTCTATGAATATAACAGGCACCTTGTTGAAGCCGGTATTGCATTCAAATATTAAAAAGCTTTTCATGGTGACGACTCACCACTGTATCAACAAAAAAACATATCCATCATTTCAATAGATTATGGAGATGTCGTCTGGAAGCTGTTATAAACAAAAAAAGGCGCCGTAAAAAATTTTACGGCGCCTTTTTTTTAAGAATTATTTTTTAATTATTTATATTTTCCAATAATGGAAATGCTGCAGATATTCTGGAATGGAAAGCCGCCCAGATTATGAGTCAGCCCCAGTTTGGGATTTTCAAGCTGACGTTTATCCGCCCGGCCATGGAGCTGCAGGTACATCTCATAAAGCATTCTCAAGCCCGATGCACCAATGGGGTGGCCGAAACATTTTAAGCCTCCGTCCACCTGACAGGGCAGGCCACCGTCCAAATCGTAAAAACCGTCCATGATATCCTTAATGGCGTTTCCGCGTGCCGAGATATGCAGATCCTCATACGTCACAAATTCAGTGATGGAAAAACAGTCATGGACCTCCATCATACTGATTTCCTCTCTTGGATTCGTAACCCCGGCTTCCTTATACGCCTGGGTGCTGCATTTTGTGGTCGTGACAAAGTGGTCTCCATCCCATTCATTGAAACCCGATTCTTCGCCGCTGCTTAATGCAAGCTGAAGGGCCTTGACAGATACGAAATCCTTCTTACCCAGTTTTTTAGCTATTTCCGGCGTTGTGACAATGGCGCAGGCCGAACCGTCGCTGACACCGCAGCAGTCGAACAAACCCAGCGGATGTGCAATTATCGGGGAAGCCATAATCTGTTCTTCCGTGACTTTTTTCTGCAGATGGGCTTTGGGGTTCAATACCCCGTTCTCATGACTTTTTGCTGAAATATGGGCAATGGCCCGTTTTAAATCCTGGTCTTTGACTTTGTATTTTGCGGCATATGCACTGGCAAGCTGGGCAAAAGATCCCGGAGCCGTTAGATTCGGCCACCATTGCCAGAGCAGGGTACCTGTGCTGGATCCCCCGCCGGGTAGTCCTCCGTAACCGGTATCTTTGAGCTTTTCGACACCCAATGCCAGGCATATATCATACGCGCCGGAAGCCACGGCATAGCAGGCACCCCGAAATGCTTCCGTGCCTGTTGCACAGTAATTTTCAACACGGGTGACCGGTATTTTGGGAAGACGCAGCGTGGTGGCCAGCGGCATGGCAGTTTTCCCGACATTGACTTCATCCATACAGGTGCCGAACCAGGCAGCTTCAATATCGTTTTGTTCAATCCCGGCATCGGCAAGGCATTCTTCATACGCTTCGAGCATCAACTCTTCGCCGCCAACATCCCATCGTTCGCCGAATTTGGTGCATCCCATGCCGATGATTGCGACCTTATCTTTTATTCCTGTAGCCATGATTCTTCCTCCTAATTTATATATGGCAATCGATTTGTTTACATTTTAAAAAGTTTTCCAATCAGCTGGGATTTCATGACATCACCGTCAATGGTCAGTTTGCCGGATGTAAACG
>JAHECJ010000062.1 GCA_024641805.1 Desulfococcus sp. | reverse complement strand
GGCACCTGGTAGCTTTAAAATGGACCATGAAAGCCATTTACGATATTGATGAAAACGATGTCTGGTGGGCCGCCTCGGATGTGGGTTGGGTGGTCGGCCATTCTTATATCGTCTATGCCCCGCTGTTTAAAGGATGCACCACTGTCCTTTTTGAAGGGAAACCGGTCGGCACCCCGGATGCCGGTGTCTTCTGGCGCATCATTTCCCAACACAAAGTCAAATGCATGTTTACCGCTCCGACTGCTTACAGGGCCATAAAACGGGAGGACCCGAATGCCGAATTCATGAAAGGGTATGATCTGTCTGATTTCAAAATTCTTTTTCTTGCCGGGGAGCGCTCGGATCCGGATACGATTCAGTGGTCTGAAAAGCACCTGAAAGTTCCGGTCATTGATCACTGGTGGCAGACGGAAACCGGCTGGGCCATTGCGGCTAATTGCATGGGCCTGCACCGGTTTCCGGTAAAGTATGGCTCCCCCACAAAGGCAGTTCCCGGTTGGGATGTCAAGGTGCTCAATGCATACAATGAAATAGTGCAGGCCGGGGAAATCGGTGCGCTGTCCGTCAAGCTGCCGCTTCCTCCGGGAAGTCTTCCGACCCTGTGGCAAAACGACGTACGTTATATTGAATCCTATCTCAAAGAATATCCGGGCTACTATAAAACAGCGGATGCCGGCATTATCGATGCGGACGGCTACATTTACGTCATGTCCCGTACGGACGACATCATCAATGTGGCCGGTCACCGGCTGTCCACCGGCGCCATGGAGGAAGTCTTGTCAGATCATCCGGATGTTGCGGAATGTGCGGTACTGGGTGTTGAAGACACTCTCAAGGGGCAGATCCCCGTGGGATTTCTGGTTTTAAAAGCCGGTGTTAAGCGCGATCACAATGAAATTATCAAAGAAGTTGTTCGGATGGTAAGGGATCGTATTGGCCCGGTGGCTGCTTTCAAGATGGCGACCGTTGTCAAGCGGCTGCCCAAAACCCGTTCCGGCAAGATCCTTCGGGGAACCATTCAGAAAATAGCGGATAATAAGGAATTTAAACTCCCTGCAACTATTGACGACCCAACCACTCTCGATGAAATTGAAATCGCCCTGGAGGGTATCGGGCTGGCAAAATCAAGAAAATAGAAATAGATAAAACAAACGGCCGGCGGAAATTTTTTCCCGCCGTCCGTTTGTTTTTCAGGTAATTAAACCTGATACCTTACGCTGTTAAATGTTTGATTCCACGTTAAC
Source organism: Desulfococcus sp. (assembly GCA_024641805.1). Lineage (GTDB taxonomy): Bacteria > Desulfobacterota > Desulfobacteria > Desulfobacterales > Desulfosalsimonadaceae > SURF-3. The sequence goes on along the minus strand of JAHECJ010000062.1, from coordinate 7,281 downwards.
CGCTATCGAGATGAGATGACCTCAGTCCAATATGAATTCAATCATCTCACTTCAATCTTGCACCTTATACCTGAGGCGTCCCTAACTTAATAATTCTTATCCGCATAATCCACCCATCCGCCGGCTTCCACCAGAGCACGGTCAAAACCCGATATAGAAAATGAAATTTCACGTTCTTTTTTCCCCGATCTGACAATGAACCGGTTGTTTCTAAAATCTGTTTCAATCGTTGTGGCCAGGTTTGAACATTCAATAAAAAGTTGCTCAATAACTTCTGAAGACAGCTCCACCGCCATCATGCCGCAGTTGAACATGTTCTGACGAAAAATGCGCGCATAGCTTTCCGCAATCACCAGATTGATGCCATTCACCTCAAGCGCCCAGGGGGCATGCTCCCGGGAGGACCCACAGCCAAAATTAGACCGGGTAATGATAATACTTTTCCCCTCGATATCTTTTTCAGGATCGAACCCATTAAATTTCAAGTCTTCCAGAAGATAGGGCTTTAATGCCTCCTTGGTAATTTCCGTCAAATACCTCGCGGGTATGATTTCATCCGTATTAATATCTGCACGATCCAGAAAAAGAACGTTACCGTTAAAATTCTTCATTTTAAATCTTCCTATGCCTTGTACAGTTTAGAATTTGTGATATGGCCGGCAATGGCCGTTGCGGCGGCTGAAGCGGGGCTCATAAGGTGAACCATACCGCCCTTGCCCATTCGACCAAAAAAATTCCGGTTGGTAGTGGACGCACAGACTTCGCCCTCTGCCAGCACTCCGTTGCTCATTCCCAGACAGGCTCCGCAGGTCGGGTTGGTGACGCAAAATCCCGCATCCATGAAAATCTTAATGATCCCCTCTTCCAATGCCGCATTAAATATTGCCGGCGTCGCCGGGGACACAATCCCGCGGACCGAATCACTGATTTTATGGCCTTTTAGTATGGCCGCAGCCACCCGAAGGTCTTCGATTCTGCCGTTAGTGCACGAACCGATATATACCTGGTTTACCGGCGTACCATGCATTTCGCTGACCGGTTTGACGGTATCCGGTTTATAGCCGTAGGTCACCTGAGGGGAAAGATTGCTCGCATCAATAGTGATCAAATCATCATATACCGCGTCCGTATCCGGACAAAATTCCTGAAATGAATTCAGTGCATCGGTTTTTGATTCATATTCATCGGCGATAAATGGCCAGAGATAATCCACGGTGGTCATATCCGGGTAGCAGATGCCGCAGGTGCCGCCGGCCTCAATGGCCATATTGCACAGGGTCATCCTGGCTTCCATGCTCATGGCATCGATGACCGGCCCCATAAATTCAATAACCTTGTTGGTGGCGCCATTGACGCCAAGCTGGCCGATAATTGAAAGAATTACATCTTTGGCGTAAACTCCACCCGGAAGTTCCCCTGTGACTTTAATTTTGATTGTTTTGGGATAATGAAACGCGCAAACCCCTTTCAAGATGCCAACTTCCAGGTCAGTGGTGCCGACTCCCGCGGCAAAAGCCCCGAAAGCACCGTGGGTGCATGTGTGGGAGTCTCCCATAATAATTGTGTATCCCGGCCGGACAAACCCTTTTTCCGGAAAAATAGCATGGCATACCCCGTTCCTGCCAACATCGAAGAAATCCCTGATATCATTCCGTACGGCCCATTCGCGGATAATTTTACCCTGTAATGCGGTCTTGGAATCCTTGGCCGGTGTTACATGGTCAATCACTGCTTTTATTTTCCCTGGATCAAAGACCCTGTCTTTTCCCCTGGCGACCAGATCGTTCACGGCCACCGGGGTCGTTATTTCGTGACAGAAAACCGAATCCAGTTTTATGACGTAGATATCACCGTATGGGTTGTCTACAAAGTGCGCATCAAAAATTTTTTCAGCAACCGTCTTGCCCATCATGTCTCCTTACACATAACTGTCAGAACATTTATTTGAAATTTCGACTGGAATAAAAAATAACCGAATTTTAAAAATTTCAATTGTTATCTATTCAGAAAATACAGAATTCTAGTACGGTATTCGTGAATCGATACTTTCTCAACAATCCGGTATTAATCCCATCCGCCGATCAGATGCAAATGCAGATGGAACACCTCCTGGCCGCCGCCTTTCTCAACGTTGAAAAATAGCCGGTATCCGGATTTATCCACCGACATCTTTTCAGCCATGCTCTTCGCCCGCATAATCAGATCGCTGATGATTGCCTGATCCGAATTTTCCAAATCATTTATACTGCGGATATGTTTTTTGGGAACCAGCAGCAAATGGATGGGTGCCAGGGGATTAATGTCCTTAAACACAATCTGCCGGTCGTCTTCAAATAGGAAATCAGCTGGGATTTCACCGTTAATTATTTTACAAAAGATACAGTCTTCATTTGCCATGCCTGATTAATTCTCCAAATTTAATAGGTTATTCTAACAACAGATCCGGAACACGGATAGTCCAATGCCAGTATTTTGTTCTTTAACCGGGCTTAACGACCAGGATTGACGTTTTACTCAGAGAGCGGACCAATTTCACGCTGATGTCACCCATAATAAATTCCTCTGACTTAGACATTCTCTTTCGGCCGGTTACCACCATGTCATACTGACCTTTATTAAAAAAGTCGATGATCCCTTCCGTAACCGATGGATAGGGATCCGTCAAGAGCTGTATCTCTATCTGTTCCGGATCAAACCCTTTTTCTCTGACCAGGCGCTGTTTTGCATTTTCAAGTAAAGCCCTGTATTTTCCGGGCTGTTCATCCATAAATTTTTTCCCCATCAGTTCCTCGCCGGAAGTCGGTTTTCGGAATATATGAATAAGTGTAATATGGCATCCTTCCGGACCAAAAGACATATTGATTAAAAAATCGACAACCGCCCGGGAAGCGACAGAATCGTTTAACGGAATAAGCAAAGAATTAGCCACAGCCTTCCCCCTTCCTTTTATCAGTGCAATGTTCTTAAAAGGGTAAATACGTTCATTGGTTTTAACATTATTTGCAAAATCCCCGGGTCATGCGGGGGGGTAGCTGCTCAATTGCCATATTGACATGATCGACAAAATTTTTCAGTCCGTTGTTTTCAATGACCAGGCCGAGTTGGTTACCTAGAACACATAAAGAATCCACATCCGATTCGTGAAGATTCAGTACCTCACTGTGATACATTCGTATGACCCCGATTCCCCATGAACGGTATTTTATGGGAATACACATCATCGAGACCATCCCCTCTTTTTTTGCGGCCTCGGGATACTGAATCCGGGAATCATTCTGCATATCTTCTACCAGTTCTACTTTCCCTGTACCGATGGAGCAGTATTTTTTATCAATAAAAAGGGGGCCCTTGTTCAGGTATTCATCGCTGATCCCGTAACTGCTGACTCGAAAAAGCTGCTGCTCGATCTGATCCAGGATGAGGATACTGGCACCTTTCACATTAAACGCACGGCAAACGCCTTCAACCAAATGAGTAACCAGAAGATTAAAATCCTCATAAGTTGAAATGGCATTACTGATGGCTTTAAACTGTTTTAGATAAAACTTTCTTTCAGGCTTCAGCGACATAATATCTCCTTTTCCCCATCATTAAGAAATGGAAGGTAAATTGACAAAATTGTTTTCACTACCGTCAACCGGCACAGGATTATCGTATTTGTCATTAAGCTCCCGGAATGCGATTTCCCAGCAGCCTTTTAGGGTTGATTTGTTCATGGAGTGGCGAAGTTCTTTTAAGAACCGTGAACGAGAAACTTCCCATGCCCCCATACGCTTTAGATGATCGGTTTTGACCTGGCAGTCAATTAAATCAAAAGACAAGGATTCTAAAAATCGGCACAAATAAATTAAGGCGATTTTAGAAGCATTGCTGACATGTGAAAACATGGATTCTCCGAAAAAGCACCCGCCCAGAGAAAGACCGTAAAGTCCGCCGGCCAGTTCACCCTGATACCACACTTCAACGGAATGGGCGTACCCGGATTCAAAAAGCCGGCAATAGGCGACAATCATTTCCTCCCCGATCCATGTTTCCTGATTTTTTTTTAAACGGACAGAAGCACAGGCAGTAATTACCTGCTCAAAAGCGGTGTCACAGGTCACTTTAAAAATTTGCTGCCGGATGGTCCGCTTCAGTCGACGGGAAATGTTGATATCCGAAGGGTACAGCAACAGACGAGGATCCGGGGACCACCAGAGGATCGGTTCTTCTTCAGAAAACCAGGGAAATATTCCCATTTGATATGCTAAAAGCAGCCGTTTTTCGCTCAAATCCCCCCCCACCGCCAGCAAACCTTCCGGTTCTGAAAGGTGGGGAGGAGGAAATGAAATTTTTTCAGATAATCGAAATATCGGCATGCCGAAAATCAGGAATAAGTAAACAACAGCTGGTTATCTTTAACCTTAACATAAACAGACCCGCCATTGTTCAAACGGCCGAAAAGAATCTCATCCGTGAGTACATCCTTGATCTCCTTCTGGATCAAGCGGTCCAGCGGGCGGGCTCCGAAATGCGGATCAAAACCTTTTTCCGCCAGCCACTTTCGGGCAGGGTTCGATAACTTGATTGAAACTTTTTTGGCCGAAAGCTGGGGTTGAAGTTCTTCAATAAATTTGTCCACCACCTGTTCCATGATTTTCAAATTCAGTGATTTGAATGCAATGATGTCATCCAGCCGATTCCGGAACTCCGGGCTAAAAAATTCATTAATCGCTTTTTTCCCTTTTGTGGCCGGATCTATGGCGGAGTCCCCGCCAAAACCGATACTGGTGCTGACCATTTCGCGGGCCCCGGCATTGGATGTCATGATCAGAATGGTATTCCGGAAATCAGCTGTCTTGCCGGTATTATCGGTTAAAGTAGCGTGGTCCATTACCTGCAGCAGAATGCCGTAGATATCCATATGGGCTTTTTCAATTTCATCGAGCAGCAGTACGCTGTATGGATGTTTACGGATCTGATCGGTCAACAGTCCGCCCTGATCAAAACCGATGTATCCGGGAGGGGCGCCGATTAAACGTGCCACCGCGTGTTTTTCCATGTATTCACTCATGTCAAACCGCAAAAACTGGACCCCGAGCAGCCTGGCGATCTGTCTGGCAACTTCGGTTTTACCAACACCGGTGGGCCCGGTAAATAAAAAGGAACCGATGGGCCTTTCCGGTGCGCTCAGTCCAGCCCGGGAACGTTTGATTGCGGTCACGAGAGATGCGATGGCAGCGTCCTGACCGAATACTTTTTCCTTCAGGCGGTCAAACAGAAACTCCAGATTGGAACGGTCCGAATTACTGACCGTCTGAGTTGGAATTTTAGCAATTTTTGATACCACTTTTTCAACATCCGACGGCTGCACTCGTTTTCGGGCCCTGGAGGATGAAAGCCGAAGCAGTACGCCGGCCTCATCAATCACGTCAATAGCCTTATCAGGCAAAAACCGCTCGTTAATATGCTTGGCAGAAAGTTCAGCGGCTGCATGAAGTGCCCTATCCGTGTAAGTGATCTTGTGATGGTCTTCATAATAGACCTTCAGACCTTTGAGGATCTTAACCGTATCGGATACGGATGGTTCGTCTATTTCTATTTTTTCAAACCGCCGCGAAAACGCCCGGTCCTTGTTAAAAAAGTTTTTAAATTCTTCATACGTCGTGGAACCGATACAGCGGATCTCACCGGTTAAAAGGGATGGCTTTAATATATTTGATGCGTCCATGGAACCGCTGCTGGTTGCCCCGGCACCGATAATGGTATGGATTTCATCGATGAACAGGATAGCGTTGTTCTTTTTCTGTAAGGAAGATATGATTGCTTTTAACCGCTGTTCAAAATCTCCACGATACTTGGTCCCGGCCAGCAACGCACCGAGGTCGAGTGAATAAATCCGGGCATCTGAAAGTAAATCCGGTACCTGGTTGTTAGCGATTTTCTGGGCAAGTCCTTCGGCCATGGCGGTTTTTCCCACACCGGCATCCCCCACGAAAACAGGATTATTTTTCCGGCGGCGGCAAAGAACCTGAATGGTTCGCTGCATTTCCGATTCCCGGCCTATCAGCGGGTCAAGTTTACCCATGACAGCACGTTCTACCAGATCAATAGTAAATGCTTCCAGGGGATCTGTTCTGGTTTTCTTGCCTCTTTGTTTAGCAATCGCATCGCCTTCAGGATCTTCCTTAAACGGGATTTCCCGGCTGCCGTGGGAAATAACATTCAATACATCCAGTCGGGTTATCCCCTCTGCTGCCATGAAATAGGTGGCGTGAGATTTTTTTTCCTCCAGCATCGATGCCAGCAGATCCCCGATATATACTGTATCTTTCTCTGCGGAACGGGCGTGATTGACAGCGCGTTGAATAACACGCTGAAATCGCATGGTTTGCTGTAAAACATATTCCTGCTCATCCGGCACCCGATCCAGTTTATTGTTAAAGAAATTTTCAAGCTCACTTTGAATGTTTTCCACATCACCGCCGCAGGATTCAATCAGCTCAATTCCGCCACTGTCATGAACAATCGCGTAGAGGATATGTTCAATACAGACATATTCATGCCGCCTTTTACGGGCTTCTTTGACAGCGGTGCTCAATATGGCGCTTAATCCTTTGCTAATCATAATTATTATGCCTTTTCTATAGAACTTTTCAGGGGAAACCCTCTTTGCTTTGCAAGATCATGAAGTATTTCCACTTTTGTTTCCGCAATCTCATAGGTGTAAATTCCGCAGACACCAAAGCCGGTTTTGTGTACATTGAGCATAATGCGGGTCGCATCCTCAAATGTCTTATGAAAAATATTCATTAAAACTTCCACAACGAATTCCATGGTCGTATAGTCATCATTGTGCAGCACCACCCGGTACATAGGGGGTTCCGTTACAGTGTCACGGGTTTTTGAAATGACCTCACTTTCAGTTCCCGGACGGATTCCGTTCATTTTAATACTCCAGATATGACGCTAAACCGTTTAAAAATGATCAAAACAAAGACTTTTTTGAATAAATATAACACCTATTTTTTAAAATGCCATTTCTTATAAAATTTTACAAAAAAATAATGATGCGATTCAATGCAAATTTGAAAGATTGATGAAAAAAAAGATCAGATGAAATTATTTCAATGCGAATGGCCTGGCCTTCCGAAAGAATAGTTTTACCGAACGATTGTTAAATCCCTGATAAAATAATCCGTTAATGGCTTGCCTGTGGCGTGTTAAATATTTTTTAATGACCTGCATTCAGGAAATGGGCCGATCATCCTGCTTTATCCTTATTTATTGCAGAACTCCGGA
>JAHECJ010000061.1 GCA_024641805.1 Desulfococcus sp. | reverse complement strand
CTTTTCGACTTTTTCAATAATCCGAAATCTATTTTTTATCCTTATATTTTAGCTTGTTATTTAAAAAATCAATTTTTCGGCACACTCATTGCTTAAATAAAAGATTAAAAAAATTAAATGACCGGACAAAAAACCCTCCGGTCTTCTTAAGCCGAACCAACTAAAAAACACAAGACAGGCAATAAAATTGAAAGACACACATAGACCAATCGAAACGGTAATTCCAGGGGGGCCTCGAATCGGCGTTATCGGTGCCGGGGCCTTTGGCACTGCTATCGCGGATTTATTATCGGAACACCATCAGGTTTCTTTAGGTGTTCGGGAAGAATCACTGCTCCACGACGGCACCCCGCTTCTGGCGTATATGCAGGCAAACAAAACCAACCCGAATGTGTTCAACGGCTGCCGCCTCGGCGAAAACCTGGTCATCGTGCCGGATTACGAAGCTGCGGTGGACAAGGAAGTACTGATCATCATTCTGCCAGTTAAATATTTACGCTCCGCCATGATGGAACTGAACGAGAAAATCCGCCAAAAAATGGGAACGTCTATCCATAAGGACACCCTCATCATTAGCGGCATGAAGGGGATTGAAGCAGATACCGCCAAAAGACCCACGGAGATCCTTTCGGAAGTGCTTCCGGAAATTGACAAAAAAAATTTCGCCGTCATTGCCGGCGCCACGTTTGCCAGGGAAATTTATGAACGGCACAACCTGTCGGCCACCCTTGCAGCGGCCACCAAAAACCGGGCCGCTGACCTCGCCCGGACCTTGTCCATTAGCGACAAGCTCAACCTTCACCCGTCCACCGATATTATCGGCACCGAAGTGCTGGGCGCGTTAAAAAATATCGTTGCCATCGGCTCCGGATATCTTGCGGAATCTCAAAAAAGTGAAGGCGCCCGGCACACCTTTATCGGCAAGGCCTTCATTGAAGCCCAGAAACTGGTGGTCTTTTTCGGTGGCCGCCGCTCAACCTGCTTCCAGGAAGCCGGGTTTCCGGATTTCATGATGACGGCCAACGCGGCCTTGAGCCGGAATTACACCGCCGGCGTGCTCCTGGCAAAGCATGGAAAAATTTCATATGACAGCGGCAACGGAACCGCGGAAGGGGTGAACACGGCCATTGCCGTATATCAATTATTTGAAAAAATGGGGTCTGATTTTGCGAAAATGCATTTTAAAATATTTTATGAAATGTACCATGTCATGCACAACGGCAACTCCCCGGAAGACTGCTTCCGGGATATTTTATCCCACTACAATGCGGAGCCGGAGCTGAGCAAGTTCCGGGAATCACTTGAAATGCTGCGATACCGGTTCAGAAGGTAAGCACTTTTTTGCTGATCCTGTAAACGCAAAACGGGGAAACCTTTCTCTCCATGCAGCCCTTTATTCTCAAGCCGACTGTTGTGATAAGCCTGCGATCAATCCGATCTTTTCAAAGGCAGGATAGACAGAAAAATTCTGTGAATTATTTTGGGGAAAAGCAGAAAAGATTTTCAGTATACCAAACAAATACTCCAAAATTTAATATGATGATCTATATTCACCCTTTGGTTTATCGCAGTTGAAAACCGAAAACGAAGTTGATATATGATTGACAGCATCTCCGTCTTTTAAAAAAGTTCCCGCTTGAGAGAATGGCCATTTTTTTCCGGTCATTTTTTGATGGACCCGGCATCCTGATCTATCTCTGGAGAAGAGAATCCATGCTTTCATATTCAATTTATTTTTAACCCGAAACAACAAATAAGGATTTTCAAGTGGATGACAACGTCACCTTGGAAAAGTTGAAAAAAAGAGTTCATGAGTTGGAACTGGCTGCATTGGAAAACAAAGGATTAGAAGCAGCCCTGCGGGCAAGCGAGGAAAAATACCGTTTAATCGCTGAAAACACGGCTGATCTGATATCAATCCTGGATATGAATCTGCGCTTTTCCTATGTCAGCCCGGCCAGCCTTAGTCTCCGCGGATTTACCGTTGAGGAGGCCATGAAGCAGACATTGGAGCAGGTCTTAACCCCTGAATCCCTGAGGCTCGGCCTTGACGTATTCGAAAAAGAGATGCAGCTGGAGGCTGACGGAACGGCTGATCCCGGCAGAACGCGCATTTTGGAGCTGGAAGAATACAAGAAGGATGGCTCTACTATCTGGATGGAGGTCAACCTCTCCTTTTTGCGTGATAAGGACAGCAAACCTGTCGAAATACTCATCGTGTCCCGGGATATTACCAAACGCAAGCAGGCGGAGAAAGCTTTAAAGAAACTCAATGACAGATTTCTGCATCTTGCCTCAAACATTCCTGCGTATCTTGCTTATGTCAATGCAGATACATTAACGTATGAATTTGTAAATAGTATGTTTGAAAAATCATTTGGGATTCCGCAGAAAAAAATAATAGGCAGCCATATAAAGGATATTATAGGAGAAGCAAATTATCAATTTGCTTTGCCTTATATTAATGAAGTGAAATCGGGGAAGTCAGTTTCTTATGAGAATTCTTTTAACCTTGTTTCAGGAAAGCGATGGGTTCAAGTAAATTACACTCCCGTTTCCGACCCCAACGGACATGTTGCCTCCATTGCTGTGCTCACTTATGACATCACCGATCTCAAAAGGTCGGAGGAAGCGCTGAAGGAATCTGAAAAAAAATACCGTCAAATATATGACAATTTGTATGATGCATACTATGAAGCAAGCATGGATGGAATTATTTTAGAAATCAGTCCTTCGATTGAAATTTTTTCAAAATACAGAAGGGAAGAGCTTATTGGGAAATCCCTGTATCAGCTTTATAAAAATCCTGAAGAAAGAGATAAACTCGTAGAGATGATTATTAGAGATGGGCGTGTAAATGAATATGAACTCTACTTTACAGATAAAGACGGTTCTCAGCATATTTGTTCGATTAATACAATGCTGGTAAAAGATGATAAGGGGGAACCGCATAAATTAGTTGGTGTTTTGCGCGATGTTTCTGAACGGAAGCGGGTCGAAAAGGAAAAAAATGAATTAAAAGAGAGGCTTGTCCGGTCCCAAAAGATGGAATCATTAGGCCTTCTTGCAGGCGGCGTTGCCCATGATTTGAACAATGTTTTGTCTGGAATTGTAAGCTATCCGGATTTGCTATTAATGGATCTTCCTGAGGATAGCCCATTAAGAAAACCCATTTTGACTATACAAAAATCAGGTCAGAAGGCTGCGGACATTGTTCAGGATTTGTTAACTCTTGCCAGGCGAGGTGTTAGTATTACAGAAGTGCTGAACTTAAATGACATTATTTTAGATTATCTTAAATCCCCTGAATATCTTAAATTATTAAACTACTATCAGGCTTTATCTGTTGAAACAAATTTTGAAAATGCGTTGCTGAATATCAAAGGCTCGCCAATCCATCTAAAAAAAGCGATTATGAATCTTGTTTCCAATGCTGCGGAAGCCCAGCATTCCTGTGGGAAAATCGTCATTTCTACATATAACAAATATATTGATACTCCTATAAAGGGATATGAAGAAATTCGAGAAGGAGATTATGTTGTGCTGGAAGTCGCTGATGATGGGATAGGCATAGCGGATGAAGATCTCAGTAGAATCTTTGAGCCATTTTACTCCAAAAAAATTATGGACAGAAGCGGCACAGGTCTTGGCATGGCCGTTGTCTGGGGATCGGTCCAAGATCATAACGGTTATATCAACGTAAAAAGCACAGAAGGAGAAGGAACAACCTTTTATCTTTATTTTCCTGTAATAAGAGAAAAACTTGCAAAAGAAAAAGTCTTTATTTCAATCGAAGAGTATATGGGGAACAACGAATCAATCCTTGTTGTTGACGACATCAAAGAGCAGCGGGAGATTGCGATAAACCTACTGAGCAGATTGAATTATTCGGTCTCCGCGGTTTCAAGTGGAGAGGAAGCGCTTGAATACTTGAAAACAAATACTTCGGATTTATTGCTTCTGGATATGATAATGGATCCTGGTATTGATGGTTTGGACACATTCAAGAAAATAATCGCCTGCCATCCCCGGCAAAAAGCCCTAATTGCAAGCGGATTTTCAGAAACCGATCGAGTGAAGGAGGCTCAAATGCTTGGCGTTGGCCAATATATTAAAAAACCATACACACTGGAAAAAATAGGAATTGCAGTAAAAGAAGAGTTGAAAAAAAGAATTATTTAAGACGGTAATAATTTCTGAGGTGTTAACCCTATTTCACCATATTCTGTTGTCTATGGAGGGACTTTAATGAGATCAAACAGCACCATCCAATGGATATTTCTTCTGACAGTCGTTGTGTTTTTAGCGGTTTTTTCCCTTCCGCCGGCGTCAGCAAGCTCATTGGATAAAGAGGGTAAAAGAGAGTGGTCCATTGACTGGTCTCCACCAAACAATAGTGATATCGTTACAAACTTCACAGCAGCAGAAAGGAAATACGTTTTTCATGGTACCGGTCAGGTAGTTCATAACGACAAAACGGAGGCCATGCCGGCTGTTTATTTTGATTATGAAGTCACCGCACGATATGAGATTAACACGGGAATGGCGACAGAGAATATAACGGTAAGCGGGCAGAATCCTCCGGTGAATCCACCGCTCCATTTTACCGGGCAATATAAGAGCGCGAAAGATCCATGGCTTGTGACAACCCCTGGGTGTCGGGTGCTGTCGAGATCAGGAACTCTTGATACCTATACATGGTATCAGTTTCCCCCCATCAGCTCGAATGCGTTGAGTCCAGCTCAGATGGCCATGCTGAAGGAAAAAGCCATCGCACAGGCAAAAATCCTTGATATTGTGGAACCCCGGGAGAATCAGAACTATTCCGCAAAAAATGATATGCTGTTTATGGTCAAACAGTTAAGGCCGGAGGATCTGAGCATTCCGCAAACGAATTCCATCATGATTCAGATTCAGGAAACAGGCAATCCGTCAAACAGGATGTCCAAAATACTGCAAACAACCGGTGGCGCATCGGTCTGGACAAAAACGCTGCCGATGCAACCGGGTAACTGGCAGGTCCGGGCGTATATTTATGCGCCGGTTGCAGAGTCGCCGGCAAATGCGCCGTGGCGCAAGTTCATAGTAACTGACACTCAGGCGCTGGGCCAGCCGCCCCAGGAACCACCGCTTGTCATCGTTTCACCAACGGAAAACCAGGTGATGTTGTTTCCAGGCAATGTTAATATTTCTTTAAAAGTTGCTCAAAATTTGCTTAAGAATAATTCACTGGCTGTAATAACAGTTTACAGGATCCCCCCGTCACAACCCGGAGCGTGGCCTGAGACGCCCGTTAAAATTTTCAGCAATGAATATCCGGTTCATTCAGCAGATGTTGTGCTGAACATTCCATCCAATACGTTCACATCCCACGGAAAACATCAGCTTTTCTGTATGTTTTATCCGGAAGGCAAGCTTAAGCCCGGATTTGAGGAAAAAAGGATGTTCTCACTGGAAGGATTGTCTGCCCCAGATATTAAGAAAATGAAAATGCAGAAACCCATCCGGATCACGCCCAAATAGGTATACTTTACCTAACGATTCTTTATTCTTGTGATTGGCACAATGTTTTGTTTTTAAATGGAATCCCCCTCTGCTGTGATTAGGTCAAATAATCACCGCTTTAAAAGTTCGGGGATGAGCAGGGATTCTTTTGTTAAATCAACAACTATTTTATCGCTGTTTTCACCCGGCCCGACCGCCGGGATGATAATTTCCAGCGGCTTGCCGTCACCGGTGGCCAGGGAAACCATTCCCGGATACTGCTGGTCCAGCATCATGACGCATATCTTGTAACATCTCCCCGGCTCAAGCCCCCGGACTTTAGAAAAAATAAACGTGCCAAAAACAGGCAGTCCGACCCGGGGCAGCGGAGATGGCGGCACCATGCGGTTGAAGCCGTCCAGATAGATTGTCTGCCCGGTTTGTCCGGGAGCCTGAATTATTTTTCCTTTTTGATCCACCTCAACGTTCATCTTGCCAGTGGTTTCACAGGGGTAAAGCTGCAAACAGGTTTGGGCGTTAATATAGGCCCCGGCATCGTCAATATTTGAGATTTTGCCTTTGATTGTCACCCGGATTTCCGATTCCTGGGCAACCCCGGAAACCGTTCGGATCAAAAGCACCTGACAAATTATGACTACCGACAAAAGAAGTTTTGTTTTTAATGACTTTTTATTCATTTTTTACCTTTCAGAGAGATGAATGAGAAAAAAAGTATTTTTACATGACCATCACGATTATTTATAGGAATTTATTTGTTTTTTTGCTTCGGCCGCGATTTTTTTTGCCGACGCCCGTTTGACGCCCGTGGCCGGTGATAATATTTTTCTGCCGATCCTTTCCGCGAACTGTTTTTTCGGCAAAACAGGCTTCCCCGGTAAATGGATCCTTACCGGTCCAGTACATGAGTGAGGAATACGTGGATGGGGTCGGCGTAAACACCTGCACCTGTTCCGGCAGCAGACCGAGTTTGTCTGAAGCAAACGCTTTGAGGGCTGCCATGTCTTTTTCCGTGCAGCCCGGATGGGCGGCGATTAAATAATACGTTAAAAACTGGTTTAAGCCTTCTTTTTTCGTCAACTGATAGAACATGTCTTTGAATTTTAAAACCGTTTCCATGCCCGGCTTTCCCATTTTTTGCAGCACGTGCGGTTGACTATGTTCCGGCGCAATCTTCATTTGACCGGACACATGATGGCGGATGACTTCTTCCAGGTACCGCCTGCCGTTTTCCCTGTCGGCCAAAATCATGTCATGCCGGATACCGGACGCGATGACCACTTTCTGAATTCCTTGAATTTGTCTGAGATCTTTTAAAAGCGAAAGCTGCATGGCGTGATTGATATTCAGTTTTGCACAGGGTTTTGGAAACAGACATCTTTTGTCCGCACATCCGCCCAGGGTGTTTTTCCGGGTGCATTCAATGCCATACATATTGGCCGTGGGCCCGCCCAAATCGGCGATAATTCCCTTAAATTCCGGATGCGCGGCTATCTGCCGGGCCTCCGCTATAATCGATGCTTTGCTGCGCCAGGTGACCTGACGACCCTGGTGCACGGCAATGGCACAGTAATTACATTCCCCGTAACACCCCCGGTGGGTCGTGATGGAAAACCGAATGGTTTCCAACGCCCTGACACTGCCTTGTTTTCGATAAAACGGGTGAAGTTCCCGCTCATAATCCAGCGCATGAACCGCATCGAGGTCCTTGCCGGACAGGCAAAAGGCCGGCGGGTTCTGGATCAGGTACCGGGTGTCCTGCTTCTGGGCAAGCGGGCTGGCGGTAACAGGATCATTGTTGCGATAAAACTCCTGAAACATGCGGGAAAACGCTTCTTTGTCTGATGCGCAGTCATTAAAATCGGGCAGTTCTGTACAGCCTTCGGGAATATTTCCGGAAATATAGCACAGTCCCCGGATACCGCGGGGGTCTTTTCCTTCTTTCATGCTCCGGGCCAGTTCAACCACCGTTTGCTCCGCCATGCCATAAGCGAGATAATCGGCCCGTGCGTCGAATAAAATCGACCGGCGAATGCTGTTTGACCAGAAATCATAATGGGCTACCCGCCGCAGGCTGGCCTCGATGCCGCCCAGCACGATGGGAGCCGTATCTTTAAAATATTTGCGGATCAGGTTGGCATACACAATCGTTGCCCGATCCGGCCGCCGGTTGTTGATGCCCCCCGGCGTATAATCATCCTGCTGTCGTTTTTTGCCGGTGGCGGTCAGGTTGGCCACCATGGAATCCACGCATCCCCCGGTCACCCCCCAGAACAAATCCGGTTCGCCCAGACGCCGGATATCCAGATCCGAATCCAGATCCGGCTGGGCGATAATTCCGACCCGGAACCCCGCCTGAAGCAGCACCTTTCCGATGACCGCCACGCCGATAAACGGGGAATCAATATAGCTGTCTCCGGTGATCAGGATCACATCCAGGCCGTTCCAGCCCAGATCTTTGATTTCTTTTTGGGTGGTGGGAAGAAACAATGCGTTTACCCGTCCGCCTTTCCGGGCTCACTTGCCGGAACCGGAGAAACATCCGCTGCACGGGCCTTTATCGGGTCGAGGCCGGACCGGATATGAATATCATGCTGGGGAAACGCGATTTCGATTTTTCTTTCCCTAAATAACCGGTCGATTTCAAACCGGACATCGGTCTCCACCGCATAAAAATACTCGACCCGTGTCCAGAAACGCAAAATAAAGAGCAGGGAACTGTCCCCAAAGTTTTTGAACACGACATCCGGCTTGGGCAATTTTAATATTCGGGGCGTTTTTTCCGCTACTTCCAAAAGGGTTGTTCGCACCAGTTCCACATCCGAGCCATACGCGACGCCGACTTCCACGTTTCGACGAAGCCGCTTGTCCTTGAAGCTCCAGTTGGTCACCTGGGAACTGATGAGATCCGAATTCGGAATAATCAGCGACGCATTGTCATAGGTCTGAACCAGAGTGGAACGGACATTTATTTTCCGGACCCGTGCCCAAATGCCGTTGACTTCGATGTCGTCACCCACCTGGATGGGGCGCTCAAACAG
>JAHECJ010000060.1 GCA_024641805.1 Desulfococcus sp. | reverse complement strand
TCGGCGGTGCTCATGAGGGTCGGGTTGATGGTGTTTCTCATGAAGGCTGCCATGGCGTTGCCGACTTCCAGGTCACCGCAGGTAACCGGCTTGCCGCTCTTGTCAAACGCCACGGTGATGCTGTTGATGCGTTCCTTCAGGTCCGCCATGTCGGTGGCAACCGCTAGGATGGCCATGAGCTCTGAGCCCACCGCAATACCGAATTTGGACTGCATGGTGTAGCCGTCGGTGCGGCCGCCGAGTCCGATAATGATGTTTCTCAGTGCCTGGGCGCAGAAATCGATGACCCAGCCCATTTCAACGCGGGTGGGATCGATGTCCAGACGACGCATGCCGGTGAGACGGGCAAGCTGTTCGTCATTGTAGTTTCTTTCATGCTGCATACGGGCGGTCATGGCCACCATGCCCAGGTTGTGGGCGTTCATGATGTCGTTGATGTCGCCGGTGAGCCCCAGAGAGAATTCGGTCATGGGGATCAGCAGGGAGTTTCCGCCGCCGGCTGCAGTACCTTTAACGTTCATGGTCAGTCCGCCGGAAGGCTGGCGAAGCGCGCCGCCGGAATTTTTACCCCGAGCGCCCAGACCTTCGATGAGGCCCAGGGAGGTGGTGCTTTTGCCTTCGCCCAGCGGGGTGGGGGTGATGGCGGTGACTTCAATGTATTTGCCGTCGGGTTTGTTTGCCAGCCGTTTGATGATTTTCAGGAAGTCCAGCTTGGACAAGCGGCCCATCGCCAACATTTCGTCCGGCTCGAGTCCCAGTTTTTCTCTCCATTGTTCCGGCATGGGCATGTTTTTTTCCGCTTCTTCGGAAATCTGCCAGTCGGCCATTTTTGTTGCATCATAAGCCATTCTTCGTTTCTCCTTTTGTTCAGGGTTAATGCATTAAGTTTCAATATTATTCAATAGTTATATAATTTTTAGATAGAGAAGTTCCGTTTTACCATGTAAAATTTAGTTTGACAAGAGCAATGTGTTGTTATGTTCCGATCTTCAGTAATGATCAAAAATGACCATCAATCTAAATCTATAAATTAACTTTGCACCTGGTTTAGCCGGTAGTAAAAGCCCTTTTGCTTCAGCAGGGTTTCATGTGTTCCGGTTTCAATAATTTTTCCGTTGAGAACCACCACAATCCGATCGGCAATCCGGGCGGTGCTGAGTCGATGGGCGATGATGATGCATGTCCGGTTTTTCATCAGATTGGACAGCGCCTCCTGAATTTTATTTTCGGTTTCCGAGTCGACGTATGATGTCGCTTCATCAAAAATAATCAATTCGGGATTATGGGCGAGGGCCCGGGCAATAGAGATCAACTGACGTTCACCGCTTGACAGGGAGGAACCGCTTTCAGACATTTCAGAATCAATCCCGTCGGGCAGTTTTTCGACAAAGCTTTTACAAAAGGATGCTTCCAGAATGTCATTGATTTTCCGGTCACTGACCGGGTCTTTTCCCGGGAAAATATTGTTTCTGATACTGCCTGAAAAGATATACGGATCCTGGGTGACAAGGGCCAGTTTGGATCTTAAATCGGAGATTTTAAATTTTCGGATATCTTCGCCATTGATCATGACGCTTCCGGTGTCCGGGTCATAAAAACGGGTGATCAGGTTGACCAGAGAAGTCTTGCCGGAACCGGTCGGGCCGACAATGGCTATGGTTTCACCGGACCGGATATCCAAAGAGACATCATTCAGCACGACCTCGTCCCTGACATATGAAAATGTCACGTGATTGAAAGTCAGGGACTTTAGTCGGGCCGGTATTTGGGCCTGTTGTTTTGTATCGGCTTCAGGAAGCATGTCGCTGTCTTCCAGGATCAGGAACATTCTTTCAGCTGAAGACATGGCGTTGAGGGTGATATTATATTTTTCTGCAATATCTCTGATCGGCCGGAAAAACATTTTGATATAGGATATGAAAATGACCAGCGTTCCGAGTGAAATCCGCTGATTGATAATGCTTTCTCCGCCGTAAAAAATAACGACGGCCAGCGCCACGGAACTAATGGTTTCGATTAACGGCATGAACAATGCGAAAACGGTTATCTGCTGCATGCCGGCCTTGAAATGGGCGGTATTGATTTTATTAAATTGATTATAATTGGCGTTTTCCTGGCGGAAAAGCTGGATAACCTGCATTCCGCCAATGGTTTCGGAAAACTTGGAATTGATTTCCGCGATCTTAATGCGAAGGGTTCGAAACGCCTGACGGGCGGATCGGGAAAATTTGTAGGTTGCATAAAAAACAAAGGGGAATACCGTATAAACAGCGACGGACAGCCGCCAGTCGACTGAAAACAGGACCGCCGTAATACCGATCAGCATAAAAAAGTCTTTTAAAATAAAGACCATCACCGAGGTAAACATTTCGTGCATGTTCTGGGTATCGTTGGTCACCCGGGTCACCAGCCGTCCGACCGGGTTTTTTGTAAAAAAATGAATCGAAAGGTTTTGAATATGAGAAAACAGTTTCATCCGGAGGTCGTGCATCATCATCTGACCGGCGTACTCGATGAGTATCACCATGATAAAATTTAAGAAAAAACTGGCGATCACAAGGACCAGAAGCGCGGCTGCGGCATAGGACACGCCGGTTAAATCATTTTTACGCAGTGAAACAATCGTGTTATACGGAAGTTGAGATATTTTTTCATAGGAGATGACGGCGGTATTTTTGCTGGTTTGAAAAAGACCCGGAAAGGCGGATACAATTTTCGAAACCTCAGGATCGGAAAGATCAAAGCGCAGCAGGCGGTCCCGGGTTCCTTTTTCCGGGAGGATCGTATTTTCAGGCACAATATACCGGTCAATGGCGACTTTTGTGATATAGGGGATGGTCAGATCCAGACCCGTGATCAGGATGATCAGGAGGAAAGTATAGGTAAATAAAACCCGGTAGGGCCTGACATAGGGGGTCAGCTTTTTTAAAAGGCCGAAGTCCT
This sequence comes from Desulfococcus sp., assembly GCA_024641805.1. Taxonomy (GTDB): domain Bacteria; phylum Desulfobacterota; class Desulfobacteria; order Desulfobacterales; family Desulfosalsimonadaceae; genus SURF-3. The sequence continues at coordinate 5,789 of JAHECJ010000060.1, read as the reverse complement.
GGGCTTGCCCGAGTTTTTTTTCCTCAAAAATATTTTTGTCGGAGACCATCATGGTGTCAAGTACTTATTCTTTTAATCCATCGTCTGTTTTTGCCAGCTCTTCGGTGCGTTGAATAACATATGATTTGGCGTAATAGTTATTGGAGGCAAGAAGCGATTCATGGGTGCCGGATTCAGTGATACGACCATTTTCCAGCACGATGATCTGATCCGCATACTGGACTGCCGCGAGCCGGTGCGAAACAATGATAATTGTTCTTTCCCGTGCCAAAGACCGGATAGTGCGGATAATCGCCGCGGCCGTCTGGGTGTCCACCTGCCCGACCGGGTCGTCCAGGAGCAGAACCGGCGGATTGTGGATCAATGCCCGTGAAAGAACAATCCGCTGCTTTTGTCCGCCGGAAAGGATGACGCCTTTTTCACCGATGACGGTTTCAAATCCATCAGTGAACCCGGTGATGGTCTCATACATGGCAGCCGCTTTGGTTGCCTGTATGATTTTTTCTTCATCGACGGCCTCCCCGAATGTAATATTTTCCCGGATGGAACCTGAAAACAGGAACGGCTCCTGGGAAACAAACCCGATACTTTTCCTGAGATCGCCGAGTTTAAGAGCTTTGATGTCCAGATCGTCAAGAAGAATGAGTCCAGATGAAACGTCATAGATTCTGGGGATCAGCTCAAGCAATGTGGTTTTGCCGCTTCCCTGAGGGCCGACAATTCCCAGAACGGAACCGGGAGAAACATTAAAATTAATATCTGATAAAACAGGAGAGATGGATGATTTAAAAGAAAATCCAACGTTTTTAAATTGAATCTGACCCCTGGTTTTATTTTTTGCCGCGGGATGTGGATGTTCAGTGATTTCCGGCTGGGTTTCCAATATGGTGTTGATCCGGTCAATGGAGGCTGATCCCCGCTGGATCAGGTTGGTCACCCATCCCATGGCCATCATGGGCCATGTCAGCAGATTCAGATAGCTGATGAACGCGACAAAATCACCGGCGGTGATGATCGCGGTAATGGTTTGCCGGCCGCCGAGAAATAAGACGATGGTTAAACTTATGTTGGTGAAAAGAACCATCAAGGGGAATAAACTACCCGTGATTTTAATCAGTTTGAGATTTTCCCGGATATATTTTTCAGAAACTGCGGCAACCCGGTCGGTCTCACTTTTCTCACGATTGAATGCCTTGACAATCCGGATTCCGGAAAAACTTTCACGGACCGATTCGGTGATTTCGGAAAATGTTGCCTGCACCTTTGTATACCGCCGGTGCATTTTTCTCCCAAAGCTTCTGGTCATCCATATGATCATCGGCATGGGAATTAAGGCAAACAGGGTGAGCCGGACATTGATATACGCCATAAAACAGATGGCGGCGCTGCCCAGAAAGATTGCATCGGTTAATGCCACCATTCCCATTCCCACCGCCATCCGGATATTATTGATGTCATTGGTGGCATGGGCCATGATATCTCCGGTTTTTGTCCGATCGAAATACCCGGCTGACAAAGTCTGGATATGAAAAAATAATTTATCGCGGAGTTCTTTTTCAATCACCCGGGACGTGCCGATGAGAAATCGCCGCCAGACAAAACGGAGCGCCCCCATTAAAATCGCAATGCCGATTATTTCTGCGGCATATATGGATAACTGTCTGATATCAATTTGTAATGATGTGAGATCGTCAATCACCCATTTGATGATACGCGGAATGAATAACTGGAGCGTATCCACCACCATCAGGCAGAGGATTCCGGTGATAATCAGATAACGCCGCTGATAAAAATAGGGCTGTATTAATCTAAACGATTGCATTCAGTACCATTTTTGCGCAATATATTAATTAATCACGGTTGCGGGCAACACTTTAGATTTTTATTGAAAGATTGGACAAATGTAAAACAAGATTTATTTTTTTACGGATATTGTCAATTCCAAATATGGTGCTATCATTTGGCAGCAAGATGGTATTTATGATATAGTGTCAACTTGATTGAAATCTGTTTACAAATAGATTATGAAATAGTGTAGTTAAGTTTTATTATCAGGATGATGCATTGCAAAATATTATTGTACCATGAGAAACAGGCGATGTTTATTGTCATGGTTTCTTTGATCAGGAGCCCTTTTGGACATCTGTGATTCTTATTATTCCTGTTTAATTTAATCAGTTCATTCTTAACGGTTTCAATAAGATGCGTTTCGCCGGTATCATCCGGCGCGTGATAAATCTCATTATTTGAGAGAAGTGAGTATTTTTTGAAAAAAACAACTCGACGGATTATCCGCCGGAGTCAACCAGGAGCATTATAAATGTCAGGAGATTTAATTTTATTATTGTTTTTGCTGATTTTGTCCGCATTTTTTTCAGCATCCGAGACCTCACTATTTTCCATCGGCCGGGCAAAAGCAAAGTTCATTGCAAAAGAACCAGGCAGAGCTACTCAACTGATTTTAAAAATGAAGGAAGACCCGCATACGCTTCTGACGACCATTTTAATCGGCAACAATCTGGTGAACATCGGCGCCTCCGCACTGGCAACGGCGATTTCAATTACGTATTTTTCCGGAACCGGGGATACGAATACCAGCAGAATGGCTGTCGGTATAGCAACCGGCATCATGACCTTCATGATTCTGGTTTTTGGAGAAATTTTTCCCAAATCGCTTGCGACCCGAAATAACATTATGATTGCAAAAGCGGTGATCTTCCCTATTTACTGGCTGTCCTATGCGTTTTACCCGATCATTCTTTTTTTAAATTTTATTCCCCTGCTCACCGGCCGCGTCAAATCAGCGCCGCGAGTGACGGAAGAAGAATTGATATCCTTTGTGGATGTCGTTCACGAGGAGGGCCAGATCAACCCCGATGAAAAGGAGCTGATCAATAATATCGTTAAAATGGATGATATCAATGTCTCGTATATTATGACACCCAGCGCGGACATGTTTGTCATAGACAAGTCCGAGGAACCCCGTCTTGAGGAGATTCTGAAGTCCGGATTTACCCGGATCCCGGTAATTGACGGGGATATTGATCATATCGTCGGGATGGTGAACATAAAGGATTTATTCAGACAGCAGGCCACGGCAGGCGGAGCGATTGCGATCGAGGAAATCATGCGGGAACCTTATTTTGTGCCGGAAAACAAGAAACTGGATCAGCTGCTGAATCAGTTCAGGACGCGTAAGGATCATGCCGCCATCGTGGTCAACGAATATGGAGAGGTCACGGGCATTGTGACGCTTGAAGATGTCCTGGAAGCCATTGTGGGCGATATTGTTGACGAGACCGATATTATCAAGCAGCCAGTGGTTCAGCTTCGGAACAAGGAATGGCTGGTTTTGGGCGCGGCGGATATTGAAACGGTCAACCAGCTGATTCATATGGATATTCCGGCATCCATTGAGTATGAGACGTTTTCCGGCTATGTGCTGGAGCAGATCGGTAAAATCCCGAAGGAAAATGAACAGATCGTCATTGACCGCTACCTTATCACCATCAAGGAAATGGATGGAAACCGGATCAAAACCTTTATCGTCAAACGCCGATAAAATCCTGCCCGTCTTAGATTTGCCGGCGGTTTTGCGAAGCCCGGAACCAGCTGGCACGCTGTCCATATTTTTGGTGTGTATAGATATAATCATCCGTATTTAATTGATTTTTTTCATGCTGGATCTTCTGCCGGTTTTTTTATACGTCAGGTTCATTGACATTACCCTATCCCCCTGTTATCCAATCAAACTATGGAACTTGGAACAATTGTTGAATATATAGACCAGCAGAAAATTTTCTGCGCGGTGATTCTGGAATTGAATGACCAGAACGTGCGTCTTCTGAATGAAAACAACCGTGAGGTGAGTCAGAAGATCAGCCGTCTATCCCATATTTCGGGCATTCGTCTGAAGATGAATGGCGGCCGGGATAAGCTCATTGCCGCATTAAAGGAAACTGCGGTCCGGCGGAAATCCTTAAGCGGCATTGTCGATATCCGGGAATTATGGGAAGTCCTGTCCCCCATCGGCGAATGGGTTGATCTTGCCACCATGACCGCGCTCTGCTTTCCCAATATCGCAAGCGGGGACCATGAAGCGGCTGTTATCCGGGCATGTTTTGAGAACCGGATCTATTTTAAATTTAACCATGATTCTTTTTTCCCGCATTCAGAGGACGAAGTTGAAAAAAATATCATCCGGGAAAAGGAGAAAGAGCTCCGAAATCAGTTGATCGAAGAAGGCGGGGACTGGTTGAAAAAAGTTCTGGACGGTCCCGCCGGCATACTGACGGAAGACAAAGCGCCTGTGTCGGAAATCCTGAAATCCTATTATCTGTTTGGAAAAGAAAGCCCGCAGTGCGCGGAGGGGCGTGCCATTCTGGCCCGGGCAGGCGTTGCGAATGAAGAAAAAATATTCGACGTTATGGTCAAGCTCGGCGTCTGGGACCCCGATTATAATACGGACCTGAAACGGTTTGACATACCGGAGACTTTTTCGGATGCCGCCTTAAAAAAAGCCGATACCATCCCTGATAGTGTGGATGCCGGAGCATTGTCCACTCGCCGGACGGATTTGACTTCGCTTCCCTTAATGACCATTGACGGTCAGGGGACCCTTGATTTTGACGATGCGATCAGCATTGAATCGGAAGGCGGGTTTTATCGTGTCGGGGTGCACATCGCGGATGTCGGTGAATATGTCGCAAAAGGAGATATCATTGATCAGGCAGTGATACGCCGGGGAACGTCCATTTATATGCCGGATATGAAGATTTCAATGATGCCCCCCCGGCTGGCTGAAAATATTTGCAGCCTGAAAGTCGGTGAAATCCGGCCTGCCATCAGTATTTTTGTTAAAATCAGCAGGTTTGCCGAGGTTTTTGACTTTGAAGTGGTCCCCTCCATCATCCGGGTGGGGCGGCAACTGTCCTATAATGATGTCGACCTGATGGTGGATACCGATGAATCCATCTGGCTGCTCTATGAAATCGCCTGTAATTTCAGACGGAAACGGCTGTCAAACGGGGCGATTCAGATAACGATCCCGGAAACCAGCATCCGGATATTTGAAAACGGCGATATCAGTATCCGAAAGCTCGACAGGGAAAGTCCCGGGAGGATGTTTGTTTCCGAGATGATGATCCTGGCCAACTGGATGATGGCAAGGTTTCTGGCAGATCACAACATGCCGGCCATTTTCCGGGGGCAGCCCGAACCCAAAGCCCGGCTGTACAGCCAGAAAAAAGAAGTTACCCTGTTTCAAAACTGGATGCAGCGCAGGATGCTCAACCGGGTGATTATTTCTCCGAACCCGGAATCGCATTCCGGACTGGGGCTGGACAAGTATGTGACCGCCACATCCCCCATCCGCAAATATTTTGACCTGGTCACCCAGCGTCAGATCCGCGCCTGTTTTTATATGGAGAAGCCTTATTCAACCGACGAGATCGAAAACATGCTGCAGTTCCTCAAACAGCCGTTAATGAATGCCGGCATGGTGCAGATGAGAAGAAATCGTTACTGGCTGCTGAAATATCTTGAGAAGCAGGTCGGGGCCAAAGAGGAAGCCATCGTCCTGAATAAACTCAGGGACAAATATATCATTCTTCTGACTTCCTACCTCGTTGAATGCAAGCTCGGCTCTTCCGGCCACTGGAACCTCAAACCCCAGGACCTGGTCCGGGTCACCATTACGCATGTTGACGCAAGGCGGGATGTGCTGACCGTGGATTTGGGGTAGCCGAATGTCTCACAAGCCTGATTCGCCCATTTGCTGTGTTATAAGC